>DATEJD010000064.1:0-3946 GCA_035278325.1 Gemmatimonadales bacterium
GTGACTCTCCCCCGCTCACCGCTTACCGCTCAGAGAAACGTGCGGCGGGCCTGAAAGAACCGCCTGAGCAGCTCCGCACAGTCCTCCGCCAGCAACCCGCCCACCACCTCCGGCCGATGGTTGAGCCGAGGATGCCGCAGCAGATCATACACCGATCCCGCCATGCCCACGCGCTGGTCCGCCGCGCCATACACCACCCGGCCGACCTTGGAGAGCACAATCGCCCCCGCGCACTGCGCGCACGGCTCCAGCGTCACATACAGCGTCGCGAACGGCAACCGATCCTGCCCCACGCGATGCAGCGCCCGATGAATCGCCAGCAGCTCCGCGTGCGCCGTCGGGTCCCGCCGCTGGATGGTCTCGTTGTGCGCCTCGGCCAGGGTCTCGCCATCGGCAACGATGACGGCGCCGATCGGCACCTCCTCGCGCACCGCGGCCGCCCGCGCCAGCCGGAGCGCGGCCTGCATGCCCGTGAGGTCGCTGGGGGACGGGGTCCCCCTACGCACTGGCGCGCTCGGACGCTGGCGCGGCCCGGACGAAGCGCAGATGCTCGCCGGCGCGCTCCACCCGGATCGTGTCGCCCTCGTGGAAGTTCCCCTCCAGCAGCTCGAGTGCGATCGGGTTCTGGAGCTCGCGCTGGATCACCCGCTTGAGCGGGCGGGCGCCGTACACCGGATCGTAGCCCTGCGCGGCCAGCAGCTCCTTGGCCTCCGGCGTCACCTCGAGGCGCAGGTGACGCGCCGCGAGCAGGTCCTCGAAGTGGCGGAGCTGGATGTCCACGATCGCCACGAGGTCCTCGCGACTGAGCGGCCGGAACACGATGATGTCGTCCACCCGGTTCAGGAACTCCGGGCGGAAGAAGTTGCGCAGCTCGTCCCGCACCCGCTGCTCGATCCGCGACCAGGCCGCGTCATTGGGCCGTTCGCTTCGCTCAGGCGAACCCTGCGCTGCCGCGTCCACGATGATCTGGCTCCCGATGTTGCTGGTCATGATGATGACCGTGTTGCGGAAGTCGACCAGACGGCCCTGGCTGTCCGTCAGCCGGCCGTCGTCCAGGATCTGGAGCAGCACGTTGAACACATCCGGGTGCGCCTTCTCGATCTCGTCGAACAGGATCACGCTGTAGGGCCGGCGGCGCACGGCCTCGGTGAGCTGGCCGCCCTCCTCGTACCCGACATATCCCGGCGGCGCGCCGATGAGCCGGGCCACCGAGTGCTTCTCCATGTACTCCGACATGTCGATCCGCACCATCGCGCGCTCGTCGTCGAACAGGAACTCGGCGAGCGCCCGCGCCGTCTCGGTCTTGCCCACGCCGGTGGGGCCGAGGAAGATGAACGAGCCGGTGGGCCGATTGGGATCGCCCAGGCCGGCGCGGCTCCGCCGGACGGCGTTGGCCACCGAGGTGACCGCCGCGCGCTGCCCCACTACCCGATGCGCCAGCTCGTCCTCCAGCTTAACCAGCCGCTCCCGCTCGCTCTCGAGCATCTTGCTCACCGGGATCCCGGTCCACTTGCTCACGATGTCGGCGATGTCCTCCGCGTCCACCTCCTCCTTGAGGTAGCGGGCGCGCTCCTGGGTCTCCTGCAGGCGCTTCTCGTCCTCCGCGAGCCGGCGCTCGAGCTCGGGCAGACGCCCGTAGCGGAGCTCGGCCGCGCGCTGCAGGTCGCCTCGACGGGTGGCCTGCTCGATCTCGGCGCGGACGTTCTCGGTCTCCGCCTTGATCTGCTGGATCTCGCCGATGGCGCTCTTCTCCGCCTGCCACTGCGCCTTCATCGCGTCGCCTTGCTCGCGCAGCTCGGCGATGGTGGCCTCGAGCGTCTTCCGGCGCTCGACGGCGGCCTTGTCCTTCTCCTTGAGCAGCGCCTGGCGCTCGATCTGGAGCTGCACGATGCGCCGCTCGACCTCGTCGATCTCCTGCGGCAGGCTGTCGATCTCGATCCGGAGCCGGCTCGCGGCCTCGTCGACCAGGTCGATGGCCTTGTCGGGCAGGAAGCGGTCGCCGATGTAGCGGTCGGAGAGCGTCGCCGCCGCCACCAGCGCGTTGTCGGTGATGCGGACGCCGTGGTGGACCTCGTACTTCTCCTTCAAGCCGCGCAGGATGGCGATGGTGTCGGCCACGCTCGGCTCGCCCACCAGGACCGGCTGGAACCGGCGCTCGAGTGCCGCGTCCTTCTCGATGTGCTTGCGGTACTCGTCGAGCGTGGTGGCGCCGATCACGTGCAGCTCGCCCCGGGCCAGCGGCGGCTTGAGCATGTTGCTGGCATCCACCGCGCCTTCGGCCGCGCCCGCGCCCACGATGGTGTGGAGCTCGTCGATGAAGGTGATGTACTTCCCTTCGCTCTCGGTCAGCTCCTTCACCACCGACTTGAGGCGCTCCTCGAACTCGCCCCGGTACTTGGCGCCGGCCAGGAGCTGGCCGATGTCGAGCGCCACCAGCTCGCGGTTCCGGAGCGACTCGGGGACGTCGCCGTTCACGATCCGTTGCGCCAGGCCCTCGACGATGGCCGTCTTGCCCACGCCGGGCTCGCCGATGAGCACGGGGTTGTTCTTGGTGCGGCGGGAAAGGACCTGGACCACGCGGCGGATCTCCTCGTCCCGGCCGATGACCGGGTCGAGCTTTCCGCGGCGGGCCTGCTCGGTGAGGTTCCGGGTGTAGCGCTCGAGGGCCTGATACTTCTCCTCGGGCGACTGGTCGGTGACCCGGTGCGAGCCGCGGACCTCCTCGAGCGCGCGCCGGAGGTCGTCAGTCGAGAGCTTCTGCGCGCTCAGGATGTTGCGGAGCGCGGTGCCCTTCTCCTCGGCCATGGCGATGAGGAGGTGCTCGGTCGAGATGTAGGTGTCGCCCAGCTTGCCGGCGTCGGCGTCGGCGCGGTCGAAGATGCGCTGCAGCTCGCGGCTGAACGACGGCTCGGCGGTGCCGCCTTCCTGGCGCGGGAAGCGGTCCAGCTCGCGCTCGACCTCGGCCGCGAGGCCGGTGACGTTGACGCCGGCCTTCTGGAGCAGGGGCTGCACCACGCCCTCGGGCTGGGCGATGAGCGCCGCCAGCAGGTGGGCGTCGTTGACCACGGGATTGCCGCGGCGGCGGGCCAGCTCGCCGGCATCGCGGAAGGCTTCCTGGGCTTTGATGGTCAGGCGTTCGGGTCGCAACATGGTCGTAGGTTCAGGGTATTTGATGGTTGGGCGCTGGCTCGTTCGGCCGGGCGCCGACGCCGTTGGTTGTCAGGGGTTCACCGCGGAAGCACGGAAGGCACGGAAACAGCAGGGACTTTGTGGGTGCGCTGTTTACCATCCAGCAGTTTTCCGTGCCTTCCGTGCTTCCGTGGTGAACTACCTGTAAATGCCCGCACGAGAGGGCAACAGCCGTACCGGAATTCTCTGCCACATTGGCAGCAAAACAGCGAGGGACGGCCTCGGGGCCGTCCCTCTCACTGCTGGCTGGTCACCTTCTTCTGCGCGATCATCTTCCGGGTGAAGCGCTCGCCGTCTACGGTCAGCTGGTAGTAGTAGACACCCGATGTCGCCTCGCCCTTTCCATCCAGGTACTTCCCGTCCCAGAACGCGTGATACTCACCGCACCGCAATCGAAGGCTGTCCAGTCGTTCCGCGCCGGGCCGGGGACCCGAGCCGTTGGTGAGCACGGGGATAGCCACCACCTGCACCAGCACGTTGTAGACCTTCAAACTGACGACCGGTTGATGCCCTCCCGCGCACACCTCCTGGGAAATCAGAAACGGAATCGTCGTCGTCGGAAAAAACGGATTGGGGTAGTTTTCTCTCAGCTCGATGCGAGGCGGTGACACATTCGCCTGCGCCGCCACCGGGGTTCCGACGCCCACCAGCAGCCCGAACCACCACCCCGGCCACGCCACGCGGACCATGGGTGCTCCTCAGCAGACGAAAGTGGAACGGTAGGCACCTCCAGAGATGGTGAACGTCCTCATCCCGA
>DATEJD010000065.1:0-2568 GCA_035278325.1 Gemmatimonadales bacterium
GCGAAGCGAAGGAGCCATGAGCCGACGCATGCCCCCTTCGCTTCGCTCAGGATGACTCCTCCGACCGAGCGACCGACCGTCGGAGAACACTATGCCAAGCAACCAGATCACTGTCCCTCAAGGACTCGCCCACCTCCCCGGCTCGAACGGCGAGCGCTTCGTCGAGCTGTTCCGTCATGGCACCCTGAGCGTGGAGCTGTACACCCCACGCGGCACCGATCCTCAGCAGCCTCACACGCGGGACGAGGTCTACGTGGTCGTCGAAGGCCGCGGCACGTTCCGGAACGGCGGCGAGCGGCACCCGTTCGAGCGCGGTGACGTGCTGTTCGTCGCCGCCGGCGTGGAGCACCGCTTCGAGGAGTTCAGCGACGACCTGGCCGTGTGGGTCTTCTTCTACGGCCCCGAAGGCGGGGAGAAGACGTGAGCGCGATGGAGCGCACCCTGCCGCGGGCGGCCTACCTCTCGCCCGAGGTGTTCCAGCAGGAACGCGAGCGGATCTTCTGGCGCGAGTGGTTCGTGGTGGGTCGAGCGGAGGAGCTTGCCGGTCCGGGCGACTATATCGTGCGCGAGGTGGCTGGGGAGAGCATCCTCGTCGTGCGCACCCGCGACGGGCTGGCCGCCCACTACAACGTGTGCCGCCACCGCGGCTCCCGCCTCGTGCCGCAGGGCAAGGCCGGCTGCTTCGGGGGCGGAATCCGTTGCCCCTACCACTCCTGGACCTACACCCTGGACGGCGAGCTCCGCACCGCGCCCTTCCTCGAGGAGTCGAACGGTCTCACGCGGAGCGACCTGTCGCTCCATCCCGTCGGCGTCGACGCATGGGGCGGCTTTCTCTTCGTGCACCTCACGCCCGATTGGGCCCGTGAGCGGGGCCACACGCTGGCCGCCCAGCTCGGTGCCGTGCCCGAGCGGCTGGGCCGCTATCCGCTGGCCGAGCTCCGCGCGGCGCGTCGCATCGAGTACGAGGTCCAGGCCAACTGGAAGGTGCTGCTCGAGAACTACAACGAGTGCTACCACTGCGGGCCGGTGCACCCTGAGCTCTGTCGCCTGGTGCCGGCATTCAAGCAGCGCGGTGGCTCGGACCTCGACTGGGAGCGGGGCATTCCGCACCGCGAGGGAGCCTGGACCTTCACCGCCAGCGGCACCACCAATCGCCTGCCGTTCGAGGGGCTGAACGAGGACGAGCGGACCCGCCACAAGGGTGAGCTGATCTATCCCAACTTCATGCTCAGCCTGAGCGCCGAGCACGTGGCCGCGTTTTACCTGTTTCCCAATGGGCCCGACCGCACCACCATCGTGAACGAGTTCCTGTTCCATCCCGACGAGATGGCCAAGGCCGACTTCGTGCCCACCGACGCGGTGGACTTCTGGGACCTGGTCAACCGCCAGGACTGGGCGATCTGCGAGTCGGTCCAGCGGGGCATGAGCTCGCGCGTCTTCGACCGGGGCTACTACGCGCCGATGGAGAGCTGGAGCCTCGATATCCGGCGCTATGTGGGCGAGCGGCTCGGCCCCGCGGATCGGCCCGATGCGGGCGACCGGCCCTGATTCGGTTCACGTATGTTGGTTCGCGGCGCCGGCTTTCAGCAAACGTCAGCAGGATTCACCACGGAAGCACGGAAGACACGAAGAAAGACAGAGGGTGGAACAGCACACCCACAAAGCCCCAGTGCCGTGTCTTCCGTGCTTCCGTGGTGAATCCTGCCGCGCCGTCCACCCAATTGAGTGAACGCTAGCCCCTCTCGCCGGAGCACCATGCGTACCGACTACGAGTACATCGTGCTGGGCCTGGGCGGCTGGGGCAGCGCCGCCGCCTACTGGCTTTCCCGCCGCGCCGGCGCCGACGTGCTCGGCCTCGAGCAGTTCGAGCTGGGGCACGTGCGCGGCGAGTCGCAGGACCACTCGCGCATCATCCGGCTCTCCTATCACACGCCCGAGTACGTCGAGCTGGCCAGGCACGCGTACCGGGCGTGGGCGGAAGTCGAGCGGGAGGCCGGCGAGCAGCTGGTGCTCAAGACCGGCGGGCTCGACTTCGCGCCGCGCGAGAGCGCGATCCCGCTCACCAACTACAGCGGCAGCATGGACGCCGCGGGCGTCCCCTACGAGCATCTGGACGCCGCGGAGATCCGGCGCCGCTGGCCGGTGCTCGAGGTGGACGACGACATCCACGGCCTGTTCCAGCCGGAGAGCGGCATCGCCATGGCCGCCAAGGGCAACGCGGCCCACCAGCGGCTGGCCCGGGCCCACGGCGCCACCCTGATCGAGCGCGCGCCGATCGAGCGGATCCGGCCGCGGGACGGCGAGATCGAGGTGAGCGCCGGCGGCGCAACCTATCGCTGCCGCCGGCTGGTGATCGCGGCCGGCGCGTGGACCAACGGCGCGCTCACCCACTTCGGCATGCGGCTCCCGCTCCGGGTGACCAAGGAGCAGGTCACCTATCTCGCGACCCCGCACGCCGCCGAGTTCGCGCCCGACCGGTTTCCGATCTGGATCTGGATGGACGACCCCTGCTTCTACGGATTCCCGGTGTTCGGCGAGGCGGGACCCAAGGTGGGCCAGGATGCCGGC
>DATEJD010000066.1:0-3077 GCA_035278325.1 Gemmatimonadales bacterium
CCGCGAGGGCACGGCGTGGACCACGAAGATCCTGGAGCGCATCCTGGCGGGGAAGGGCAAGCAGGAGGACTTCCAGCTGCTGCTCGACCTCTCTGAGCAGATGACCGGCAAGACCATCTGTGTGCTGAGCGACTCGTGCGCGGCGCCGGTGGTGAGCGGGATCCAGAAATTCCGGTCGGAGTTTGAAGCGTACATGGCCGGCGCGCGCGAGCCGGCCATGGCGGCGGTGTGAGTGTTCGTCATGGTTCACCGCGGAAGCACGGAAGGCACGGAGATTCACGGAGGACAGCGGTGGTGAACAGCACACCCACCACGTTCCCGCTGTTCTCCGTGCGTTCCGTGCTTCCGTGGTGAAACAGCCACCCGGCATCGGGTGCCGGAGCCTAACTAGGAAAGACGAATGGCTGACGAGCTAGTCAACGTAACGATCGACGGCATGCACCTCGCCGTGCCGAAGGGCACGATGATCATCGAGGCCGCCAAGCAGGCGGGCGTTCTGGTGCCGCACTATTGCTACCACCCATCGCTGCCGAGCCCGGCCGTGTGCCGCATGTGCCTGGTCGAGGTCGAGAAGGCCCCCAAGCTCATGCCGGCCTGCGTGACCACCGTGGCCGAGGGTCAGGTGGTGCACGTGAACAGCACCAACGCGAAGAAGGCCCGCGAGGGTGTGCTGGAGTTCCTGCTCATCAATCACCCGCTCGACTGCCCCATCTGCGACCAGGCCGGCGAGTGCGAGCTGCAGGATTACGTGTTCCAGGAAGGCCGAGCGGGCACGCGCTACAAGGAGTACGCCAAGCGCTACAACCCGGTCGAGGACTTCGGTGAGGACATCCTCTACGTCCCCAACCGCTGTATCCTCTGTACCCGCTGCGTCCGCTTCATGGACGACGTGGCCGACGCGCCGATCCTCAACGTGAGCGAGCGGGGCGACCGGGCCTTCATCGGCATCAGCGAGTCGCAGCGGCTGGACCACCCCTGGGCGGGGAATGTGGTGGACCTGTGCCCGGTGGGCTCGCTCCTCTCCAAGGACTTTCTGCACAAGGCGCGCGCCTGGGACCTCGACAAGACCGCCAGCGTGTGCCCCGGCTGCACCCAGGGCTGCAACATCAACATCGACACCCGGGACGACGTCGTCGTACGGCTTCGCCCGCGGCCCAACCTCGAAGTGAACCGTCATTTCATGTGTGACTACGGCCGCATGAACTACCGGTGGATGAACCGCGGCGACCGGATCGAGGCGCCGCTGGTGCGGGACGGCGGACGGCACGTGGCCACCGACTGGGACACCGCGCTCGCCCGCCTGGAGCAGGTGCTCCGCGGGGCGTCCGGCTCGGCGGTCATCCTCGCGTCGGGTCGGGCCTCGACCGAATCGCTGGGGCTGGTCCGCCGGCTGGTGGAGCGGTTCGACGTGACCGCCGCGCTGCAGGTGCCGCTGGGAGACGAGGCGCCGCTCGCCGGCATTCCCAACCTCGCGCTCCGTCGGGAGCGCGCGCCGAACCTGATCGGCGGCCAGCTCCTCGGCTACTCGCCGGACTGGGACGCGGCGCTTCGCCAGGCGGCATCGGCGGCGGTGGTCATCGTCCTCGACGCCGACCTCACGCCCGCGGATGAGGCCGCGCTCGCGGGCGCGCCGGGCGTAGTCATCGTGCTCGGCACGGTGCTCGCCGAAGGACTTCGGGATGCCGAGCTGGTGCTCCCCATTACTACCATGGCCGAGGAGAACGGCACCTACGTCAACCGCGACCGGCGGGTCCAGCGCTTCGAGCAGGCCAAGAGCCAGCCGGGCATGGCTCGGCCGGCCTGGTGGGTGGCGGGCGAGGTGCTCGCTGGCCCGGGGCCGAGCGCCGACGCCCCGTCCACCGCGGCCGAGGCGTTCCAGATGCTGGGCGAGCGGTGGCCGATGTTCGCGGGTCTCACCTACGGCGATCTGGGCTTCACCGGTCGGGTTCTCGCCCCGGCCGCTCCGGCCGCGGTGGCGGGAGGTGCGGCTCGATGACACCTGAGATGAAGGGCTTCATCTTGTTGAGTGTCATCAAGATGCTCGTCGTGTTCACCGTCGTCATGGTGGGCGTGGCGCTGCTCACCCTGATGGAGCGGAAGGTGAGCGCCTGGATGCAGAACCGCCGCGGCCCCAACCGGGTGGGCTGGGCCGGCCTGCTCCAGCCCGCGGCCGATGGCGTCAAGAACATCTTGAAGGAAGAGACCTACCCGGCGCTGGCCAACCGAGGGCTCTTCTTCCTGGCGCCCGCCTTGTCGTTCATCCCGGCGCTCCTGCTCTCGGCGGTCATTCCGTTCGCCGCGCCGCTGCCGCTCGACTTCGACTTCACCCTGGGGCCGCTGGGGCAGTTCGTGCACCACGGGCCCATGCCCATGGTCGTGGCCGACCTGCCGATCGGCTTCCTGTTCGTGCTGTCCATCAGCTCGATGGGAGTCTACGGCATCGCGCTCGCGGGCTGGGCCTCCAACAGCAAATACGCGCTCCTCGGCGGGCTCCGCGCCAGCGCCCAGATGATCAGCTACGAGGTGGCGATGGGGCTGAGCCTCATCCCCGTCCTGCTCATGAGCGGGAACGTCACCTTCTCGTCGATCATCCACGACCAGCAGACGGGCCTCTGGTACGTGCTCCCGCTGTTCCTCTCCTTCTTCGTGTTCCTGATCTCGGGCTTCGCCGAGACCAACCGGCTGCCGTTCGATCTGCCCGAGGCCGAGTCCGAGCTCATCGCCGGGTATCACACCGAGTACAGCGCGATGAAGTTCTCGATGTTCCCGATCTCCGAATACGCGAACATGGCGACGTCGAGCGCGCTCATGGCGACGCTCTTCTTCGGCGGGTGGGACATCCCGTTCACCCACTGGGACGAGTCGGGCGGGGTGCTCCCGACCCTGGCCACCTGGCTGGTGTTCTTCCTCAAGGTGCTGTTCTGGGTGTTCTTCGTGATGTGGATCCGGTGGACCCTGCCGCGCTTCCGCTACGACCAGCTCATGGCGCTCGGCTGGAAGGTTCTGATGCCGATCGCGTTGGTGTACATCATGGTCATCTGCACCGCCATTTACGCGATCGAGCACCTGGCGGGGAT
>DATEJD010000067.1:0-11352 GCA_035278325.1 Gemmatimonadales bacterium
CGCTCGAGCGCCGGACCCACCGCGGAGAGCACCGCCTCGGGCGCGGCATGGTCGGCCGCGGCGAGGACCGACTCGGCCTCGCGCAGCGCGGTCCCCGCCACGGTGAGCCCGCGCGATGCTGCCGGATCGGTCGTCTCGACCCCGCGGAGCCGCTCGGCCGCGAGGAGGACGGCCGTGCGGAGCGCCCGCCAGGTGCGGGCGTCGAACACCGGCTCGTCCGCGATCGCGAGGCAGGCCTGCCTGAGCGCGATCAGGTGCCCGGCCAGGTTGCCGCTGTCGACGGTGGAGACGTAGGCCGGCTCCAGCACCGACAGGTCCCGGAGGTCGTACCAGTTGTACCAGTGACCCCGGAACCGCCGCATGGTCTCGAGCGAGGCGAAGGTGCGCTCGAGCCGCTCGGTCATGTCCTCCGCGGTGATGAAGCCGAGGTCGTACGCGCTGACCGTGGCCAGCAGCTGCAGCCCGATGTTGGTGGGCGAGGTGCGCATCGCCAGTACGGGCTGGGGGTCTTCCTGGAAGTTGTCCGGCGGCAGCCAGTGGGTGGCCTGCGACACGAAGCGATCGAAGAAGCGCCAATGGAGCAGCGCGTAGCGCATGGCCGGCGTCCGGCTGGAGGCCGCGAGCCGCCGTTCGCGCCGCACGGCAGGGCCGCTGATGGCGTACGCTATCGAGGGCGATAGCGACCACAGCACCAGCAGCGGGACGGCCGCGCCCATGAGCGCTGGCAGATCGATCGTCCGGCCCTCGGCTGCCGCGACGCCAAGCGCGACGGCGAGCAATCCCAGCGACAGGGCCACGGCCGGCCACATCGTGCGCCAGGCCGCCCCCGGGCCTGGTGAGATGTGCCGCTCGGTCTGAGACGCGGTCTGCCACTCGAGCAGCTGTCGCCGGGTCACCAGCAGCCGCCAGAGCGTCCGGAGGATCGCGTCCGCCGAGACCCAGGCCTGGTGCGGCAGGAAGGTGACGGCGAGCGCGATCTGCTGCATGCTGGTGGCGGCATCGTGGGCCACCGCCGCGTAGTAGGCGCGCCACGATTTGTCCATCGGTGGCTGCAGCATCGCGAGCAGCAGGGCGACGACGTGCGGCGCGGCTATGGCGCCCAGGCCGAGCAGCGTCCATCGGAGCGGCCCGCCCGGCAGGATGGTCCACCCCGCGATGAGCAAGGCGAGCTGCGCCAGCTCGACCACGCTGCGCCGCAGGTTGTCGAGGATCTTCCAGCGGGACAGCAGCGACAGCCGGTTGGGCTCGGCGCCGTCCGGGCCGGGCACCCGGTTGGTGAGCCAGCGGAGCAGCTGCCAGTCGCCCCGGATCCAGCGATGCTTCCGGCGGGTGAAGGTGAGATAGCGCGTGGGATAGTCGTCGTACACCACGATATCGCTGGCCAGCCCGGCCCGGGCGTAGTTGCCTTCGATCAGATCGTGGGACAAGAGGGTGTTCTCCGGGAAACGGCCATGGGTGGCGCGCTCGAAGGCATCGACGTCGTAGATGCCTTTCCCGGTGAAGCTCCCCTCGCCGTAGAGGTCCTGATACACGTCGGACACGGCCGTGGTGTACGGGTCGACGCCCGGGTGGCCGGAGTGCACCGCCGCGAACTGGGAGCGATTCGCGCTCGGCAGCGACACACCCACTCGCGGCTGCAGGATGCCGTAGCCGCGCACCACCCGGCCCAGCACCGGATCGTAGACCGCGCGATTGAGCGGGTGCGCCAGCGCGCCGATCAGGAGAATCGCCGTGTCGGGCGGGAGGAGCGTGTCGGCGTCGAGGGTGATGACGTAGCGCGCCCCGCGGAGCGGGGCGGTATTGCCCACGATGCTCGAGAAGGCCCCGACGTCTCCATCGCGGAGGAAGCGATTGAACTCGGCCAGCTTGCCGCGCTTCCGCTCCCAGCCCATCCACACGCCCTGACTCGGGTTCCAGCGCCGGGGCCGGTGGAACAGGAAGAACGGGTCCTCGCCGCCGCCGGCGTACTCGGTGTTGAGGATGCGAACCCCGTCCTCGGCGGCGGCGAGGATCGCCCTGTCACCCTCCGTGGTTTCGGTGGGGGAATCGGTGAAGTCGCTCAGGATCGCGAACTGCAGGTGCGGCTCCCGGTTGGCCAGGTACTGCACTTCCAGGTGGTCGAGCGCTTCGCGCACGGCCTCCACGCTCCCGAACAGCGTCGGGACCACGACCACCGTCCGAAGATCCTCCGGAACGCCACCGTTCTTGGCGAGATCCAGCTTGGGCAGGCGGCGCGGCGGGAGGAACGCGGTGAGCAGCTGATTCATCGCCGTCACGGCGATGTCGTTCGCCGGGATGAGCGCGAACAGGAGCACCAACGGCCACGCGGCCCGTCCCTCGGGTCCCGCCAGCCACAGCACGGCCGCCAGGGCAGCGATGGTGCCCGCCGCGATGCCGCCGACGAACACGATGTTCGGATGTCGAAGAGCCCAGCGGTAGAGTCGGATGCCGAGCGGCGCCCGGAACTCGCATAGGCGTTCCAGCTCCGCCAGACCTTGGTCTACGAGATAGTAGCCCACATGGCGCCGCCGATGCGCGTCGGCCGCGCCGTTGGTGGGCGAGGCCAGCGCGAGATCCACCGCGGCCTGCGCCACCGCCGGCTCGTCCTTCTTGCAGCGCTTGGCGATGCGCTCCACCACGTGGCGGTACTGGTCGCGGGTCACGAACGTCATCCCGGCGTACACGGCGCCGGGGTCCCGCCGGAGCACCGCCTCCATCGCGCTCTGCCGCTCGACGAACGCCTCCCAGTCCATTCGCGCGATGCCGCGGAGGCTGGTGATGCTGTTGGCCATGATGATCTGGGTGAGCGCCACCCGCTCGTTGGCGCGCGCGGCCGCCTCTTCGGCGTGCATCGCGTGCTCCGCGATCCAATGCTCCAGCCGGAGCAGCGGCGGATGGGCGCCTCCGGCGGCTCGAAGCTGCGCCACGAGGCGGGCGACGAAGGTGGGCGTGAGCGTCGGCGGGTTGGAGACGAACTTGTGCAGCGCGGCCGTGGCGGCGGCGGTCCGATCGCCCGGGTCGGACAGCAGGCCGGCCCACTGGTCGGCCGACTCGAGCTCCTCGAGCCGCCGCACCGTACGGAGCGCCATGCGCCGCACGCTCTCGATGAGGCCGAGCCGCAGCATGGCGGGAATGGCCCAGAGCTCGCCGATGGCGAGCTGGCGGACCTGCTGGAACGCGCCGAGGAACAGGTCCACGCTCTCCAGCTCGATCCGGGCCTCGGTGTGCGAGATCAGGGTGATCGCGATCTCATACACCCGCGGATACCCCGCGAGCGCGCCCGAGGCCAGCTCCGGCAGCTCGCGGTAGTAGCCCCGAGGCAGGCTGTCGCGGACCTCCCGGATGTGCTCCTGCACCACGTGCAGGTTGTCCAGCAGCCAGTCGCCGGCCGGGCTCACGTTCAGGTTCCGGTCCGCCGCCGCGGCCAGACGCTCGTGTGCTGTGTCCAGGATCTGGCGGGTCTCGTCGAGCCGGACCAGGAGTCGCGCGCGCCTGCGACTGGGCCGCGCCGCCACCCGCTGGCCCCTGGCGAGCGTACGCGCGCGCTCGGCGAGGTGTTCGGCGCCGAGCAGCTCGCCGCGAATGGGGCCCGCAAGAAGATCGTCCGGCGGGGCGGCGGCTCTGGCGAACAGGCGGGACAGGCGGATCGAGGTCAGGCGGACGCTGGCAGATGCTGGCCGGCCCCCCACACGAAGGGGACGGCGGTGAGCAGTGAACTACGGCGGACGCAGACCGTGCAAATCTAGCGGCGGCGGCTCGCCAGGCTCCAGGGTGGAGGCCGGCCGGGCCGGTGTGCGCTCGATCACCGCAGCGCGCCCGATCCCGCCCTAGGTACGTCCCCATGCGACGGGTGAGAGCATTCGAGGCGGCGCTCGCGGCAGGCGCAGGGCTGGGCATCTGGGCCCTGGCTCGCGATGCGCGGCGCCGGCGTCTGATCGACCTGCGCGACAGGGTGGCGCTCGTGACCGGTGGATCGCGCGGCCTGGGTCTGGTACTGGCCCGGGAGCTGGTGCGCGAAGGCGCGCAGGTGGCCATCTGTGCCCGCGACGAGGCCGAGCTCGCCCGGGCGCGGCACCAGTTCGCCACGCTCGGCGCCGATGTGTTCGCGCTGACCTGCGACGTGACCGACCGTGATCAGGTGGAGGAGATGCTGTCCCAGGTCCGGGAACGACTGGGGCCGGTGGAAGTGCTGATCAACAACGCCGGCACGATCCAGGTGGGCCCGATGGACGAGATGACGCCGGCCGACTACGAGCAGGCGCTCCGGGTGCACTTCTGGGGACCGCTGTTCACCACGCTCGGCGTGCTGCCCGAGATGCGGCGGCGGCGTGAGGGGCGGATCGTCAACATCGCCTCGGTCGGGGGCAAGATCAGTGTGCCCCATCTCCTGCCCTACTCGGCCAGCAAGTTCGCGCTGGTCGGCTTCTCCGAGGGCCTGAGGGGCGCGCTGGCCAGGGAGCGGGTGTACGTCACCACCGTGTGCCCCGGCCTCATGCGCACGGGAAGCCCGCGCAACGCGTCGTTCAAGGGCCGCCACCGCGCCGAGTACGCCTGGTTCACCATCGCCGACTCGCTGCCGCTCGTGAGCATGGACGCGACCCGCGCCGCGCGTCGAATTCTCGACGCCTGCCGCTATGGCGACGCGGAGCTCGTGATGCCGCTGACGACCGACCTGGCGGTGCGCCTCAACGGCATGGCTCCGGGCCTCGGCATGGAGCTCATGGCGCTGGTCGAACGGGTGCTGCCCGGTCCCGGCGGCATCGGCCGCCAGCACCGGCGCGGCAACGAGAGCGAGTCGCGCTGGGCACCGTCGGTGCTCACGAGGCTGACGGAGCGGGCGGCGGGGGAGAATAACGAGAGGTAGACGGGCGGAGGGTTGGGAGGAGTCACCCTGAGCGGAGCGAAGGGGGCATGCCCGAACGCATGCCCCCTTCACTACGTTCAGGGTGACTCACCCGACCGTCCGACCCCCGTGTTCCCCTAAGCCACCCCCACGTCCCCACCCGCGACCCCTTCCTCGGTGGCTTCATGAGCTCCCCTTCGCGGGCCCTGCGGTTCGTGCTGGCCGGCGGGCTGGTGGCCGGTGCGCTGGACATCACCTACGCGTGCGTCTTCTGGGCGATCAAGGCCGGGGTGCCGGCCCAGCGGATCTTCCAGTCGGTGGCTGCCGGCGTGCTGGGCAGGGATAGCTTCACGGGCGGGTGGCCCACCTCCGTCCTCGGGCTCGTGCTCCACTTCTTCATCGCGACCAGCATGTCGGTCACTTACTTCCTGGTGGCCCGGCGGGTGCCGATCCTGGGCCGGCGGCCGGTCCCCTTCGGCGCCGCCTACGGTCTCCTGCTGTACGTGATCATGAACTATGTAGTCGTGCCGCTCTCGGCCGCGCCGCAGGGCGGAGCCAAGGACCCGCTGTGGGTGGCCCTCAGCATCGTGGTCCATGCGGTTCTGATCGGGATCCCGATCGCCCTGTTCACACGGCGCGCGCTCCAGGAAGTCCCATAGCGCCGCCGGCCGCGCGGCCCGCCCCTCGGCGGCCAGCCCCCAATTGGCGGCCGCCCCTTGGCGGCCCGGCAGCGAGCCCCTAGCATCCCTCATGTCCATGTCCCGCGTCATCGGCCGCCTCCCCTCGGAGACCCCGGCCGACCTGGAGACCGCGCCGGGCCGGGTCCGTCGCCTCCCCGACGATCTGCTCCGCCAGGCCAACCGGCGGCTCCAGATCCTGTCGCTGCTGGCGGCTGCCCTCTGGTTCCTGGGACCCACGCTCGGACATCTGGCCCTCCATTTCGCGTCGCCAGGCGATCCCCGGGTCAGCAGCTTCCTCTTTATCGACGCCGTGGCGACGGTGGGTTTCGTCACCTCGGTCGCCCTCTACCTCATGCTCCGCTACACGCGGCGGAGCCCCGAGTTCGTGATCAACCTGGGGCTGGTCTACCTGGTGCTCACGGCGATCGACCTGGGCGTCATGATTCACTGGGGTCCGGTGTCCACCACGGACGCGAGTGGCAGCCCGATGATCACCTGGATCGGCCCCGTGATCCTCATGACCGCGGCGATCATCCCGGTGGAGCCCCGCAAGATGGCCGTGGCGGCGTTCGTGGCCGCGTCCATGGACCCGCTCGGCATGATCGTGGCGCGGGCTGCGGGCATGTACCAGTTCCACAGCATCGCCACCGCGTTCCTCATGCACTACCCCAACTACCTGATGGCCGGGGTCGCAGTCGCCATCTCGGCGGTCGTCACCCGCCTGGGCCAGCAGGTGACCAAGGCGCGGGAGATGGGGAGCTACCGGCTCGGCGAGCTGCTCGGCCGGGGCGGCATGGGCGAGGTCTACCTGGCGCATCATCGCATGCTCGCGCGTCCGGCGGCGATCAAGCTCATCCGGCCGGAGGCACTCGCCGGTGAGGACCGCGGCAAGGCGCAGCTGGCCGCGACCCGGTTCCGGCGCGAGGCCGAGGCGGCGGCGCGGCTCAAGTCGCCGCACACGGTGCAGCTCTACGACTTCGGCACCACCGACGAGGGCCGACTCTATCTCGTGATGGAGCTGCTGGAGGGCATCACCCTCGAGCACCTGGTCCGGGCCGAGGGCGCGCTGCCCGCGACCCGGGCGGTTCACATCCTGCGGCAGGTATGCGAGTCGCTCGAGGAGGCGCACGACGCGGGGCTGGTCCACCGCGACATCAAGCCCGCCAACATCCATCTGGGCCGAGTGGGCCGGCAGACGGACTTCGTGAAGGTGCTGGACTTCGGCCTGGTGAAATCGATGGACGCCACCGGCGGCGTGGATTCCCTGGCGAGCGTCGCGGGCATGGCCATCGGGACGCCCGCCTACATGGCGCCCGAGATGGTGCACGGCGAGGGCGAGCTGGACGGTCGGGCCGACCTCTACTCTCTCGGGTGCGTCGCTTATTACCTGCTGACCGGCGAGCTGGTCTTCGCGGGCGAGACCGCCATTCAGACCGCGCTTCTGCACGTGCAGCAGCCGCCGATCCCGCCGTCCGAGCGGACCGGCAATCCGATTCCCGCCGAGCTCGAGCGGGTGATACTGGCCTGCCTGGCCAAGAACCCGGCCGACCGGCCCCAGAGCGCGTCGGAGCTGAGCGCCGCCCTGGCGGCCGTGAATGGCGCTCCCGTCTAGCGACTGACCACCGCGAGAATGTTGCCGTCAGGGTCCTTGAACCAGGCGGCCTTCATCGACCCCGAGACGTGGACGTCTCCCTCCCGCTTCATGTTCGGCATGTCGTAGTGCTCGAACGTCACGCCCTTCTCCTTGAGACTCCGCACCATCCCGTCTACGTCGTCCACGGCCCAGGTGGCCGCCGTCGCCTCGTTGGTGCCGGCGTACTTCGATTCATACACCAGCATCGACGATGCGCCGCTCTTGCAGGTAAGCACGCCCCGCTCCTCGCTGGGACCCGCCATGAGGCCGAGCTTGTCCTGATAGAAGCTCCTGGCCACATCGATGTTCCTGACCGGAATGGTCGCGATCGCGTCATTGTCGCCCAGCATAGCCGTTTCCTCGTTCCGTGAGAGTCCGTCGGCCGCGGCAGTAAGACACCGCTGCGCCGGAGCCACACCACCCTAACCCCTGCCGGCTCACGGGCACGTGACCTGCCTCACGGCCGGTGCCGCGCTCCCCTGCCGCACGGTGCCCACCCGACAGGGCCCGCACTGCTACCCGGCGAGGAAACCGGCCCCGTGCAGGGAGGCGCCGCCTTCCGTCTTCCCGCGGATTGACGGATGAATTTCCAGGTGTGACGTTGGGGAGGAGACCCAATGTGACTTGGCACCTGGAGGCGGCATGGAGCTGGAGCGAACGGTAGGACTGCGGCCCGACGGCTCCGTGTGGCTGCCCGAGCGGCGCGCCGCCGTCAGCTCGATCCTGCTCAAGCTCGCCGCGATGGGGGCGAGGATCCCGCCTGCCGCGGGCGACGAGGAAGTGCTGCAGCTCACGGGTGATCTGTTCGCGCGCTACCGCGAGCAGACCCGGCTCCTGTCGGAGCACCTCTGCCCTGCCGACAATCGCATCCAGCAGTACATCGACGGCCTGGTCCGCGCCGCCGGGCTGGACGACCGCGTCACGCTGCCCGCCGAGACACTGATTCTCGACCGCTACGGGCTGGCGCGGGAGCTGTCATTGCCGGTCGATGGCGACTCGTACCAGAACGAGCTGGTGTCGAGCTACCGGCTCGACAACGGCGTGCTCCACAACCCGGTGAGCGATCGGCGCACCACTCAGGGCGTCTTCCACGTGGCCGAAGGCGGCCTCCCGATTCCGGCCGACAAGACCCGTGTACCCCTCGGCACCTACGTTCGGCTGTTGCGGGAAGCACTCCGGCCGCCGCCGGCCTTGCTCCGGCTGCCGTTCACCGCCGGCTGGCCGGAGCCGGTAGAGACGATGGTCTCGCTGCTGCTCCGCCCGCTCGTGTGCCCCACGGTGCCCAAGATGCTGCACGAGAAGCGGCTCGAGGTCCGCTTCTTCGTGCCGGGCGGGCTCGTGTCAAACCTCGACTTCGTCGAGAGCATCTTCGGGAACGCGGGCGATCCTCATCTGCCGGCCAACGACGCGGGGCTCGAGGTGGACGGCTGGACCGGCCACAGCGGCTGCGTCATCCTGGCGCCTCACCTCACCAGGCTCCGTAAGAAGGATGTGGGGCTGCCCCACCTGAACGACGCTTCCGAGCGGGAGCGCGCCGCGGGGATGTGCTGGTCCGACGAGGCCGAGCTTTACAACGAAGGTCGGCCGTTCAAGATCACTTCCCGCGGTCCCCAGGGCGTGATGGTGACCATCCTGGCGGACAACTACTTCGGCTACTGCAAGAAGGAAGTGAAGACCCAGATCGGGTACAGCGCCAACCTGTACGGGCTCGCGGAGGAAGAGCACGCCGGCGGCGCGCTGGCGTTCGCGACCTTCAACCTGGGCGATCGGTTCGGACCCGAGCAGGTTCGCATCGTGAGCGCCAACCACCGCTTCAGCGAGATGCTGGCGCTGGTGGCCCAGCGCGCCACCTACCATCCCTCGGGCTACGCGACGGACTCGGTCTATCCCGAGATCCACTACATGCCCGAGGACATGGAGATCGACGTCAAGCGCCAGGACATCACCTGGACTCACAAAGGTCAGGTGCAGCACCTGAAGCTCCTGCCGGGCCGGGTGTACATCCATCCCAGCGGCTACAAGATCCGGATGGCCAAACACGGCGCGGCGCCGAGCTGGCGGCTGATCGGCACCGTGCCAGAGGGCGCATTCTGCCACAAGCCGTGCACCGTGTCCGGGGGCGGCAAATCGGAGATCAGCAAGAGCCTGGTGGACGCGATCCTGCCCGGGTCCTTCTATGTCGGAAGCTTCGAGGACGACATGGCAGCGGTGCAGCGGATCTTCGACCGGAGCTACGAGGATGCCCGGCTGCCCGAGCTCCGGGCCGCCGACGGACGGGAAGCGTCCCGGCCCATCCTCTCGCCCGAGCGCTCGCTCGGATCGGTCATCAAGCTGCTGACCCCGAATCCAGCCGAGTTCACCCCCGGGTACAACGCCTGGCTCGAGAGCATCCCCAATCACATCCGTGCGCTGGTGTTCGTCATCAAGCGCTTCTACCGGCCGGAATGGGGCGAGGATTGGCGCAGCCACTTCAGCGTGGACATCATCAACGGTGCACCCGGCCATGAGCTCAAGTACGAGGGGCGCCGGCTGGTGGCCAACTATCTCCGGGTGGGTCGGGAGGAGAACGGCGCCTGGCGGGTCTACAAGCTGCGGCAGGACTTCGTCGCCGCGGACAAGGTTCAGATGGAGGACGACATCACCGCGTCGGTGGTGGTGCCGGCCCGCCGCCTCGTCGGCCTCCCGGGCGAGTACGATGGGCACCCCAGCCTCAAACTGGCCCAGAACTGCGAGTTCCGCCTGTTCCAACGACCCGACGACGCGATCCACCCCGGCCTCGACCGCCAGACCGAGGAGGACATGGCCTCGCCGGGGCTGTTCTGCTCCAACTTCCAGCCGCTCACCCGGGCGGACGCCGTGCGCATCGTGGAGGACGTCGCGGTCCACGACGCGTTCACGCCACCGATGCGCGAGCACGTGGCCGGGAACGCCGCCCGCCAGGGCAGCGGGTACTCGATCTGCTCCGCGCAGCCGCGCATCATCGGCGGGAAGCCCACCAAGAACCCCCGCTACCTGCAGCTCCGGCCCGATCTGGCGCACCCGCGCGACCGCTACGTCGCCGAGATGGGCGCCCGGCTCTACCGTCGGGTGCCGCTCCACGCGCCGGCGCTGTTTCCCGTCATCAGTGTGCTCTCGGGCCGGCGCAACAACCGACCAGAGGAAGGCATCCGGCCGCTCTGCGTCTACGGGCCGATCCACTACCAGGAGCTGCCCGAGCTGTTCATGGATTATGTGTGCTCGCTCACCGGGACCTCGCCCAGCACCACCGGCGCGGGGTCCGAGGGCGCGCTCACCAAGGGTCCGTTCAACGCCCTCGCCGCGACGGCCGACCTCAACAACGCCCTCGTCAGCATGTTGCTCACGGGCTACGGCGGGTTCAGCTCGGCGGCGGGCTTCATCGGCCCGCGGTACCGGGTAGACCACGACATCAGCCTGCTGATCCCGGAGATCTGGTGCCGGCTCTTCCCGCACGAGCGGGATCCCAAGCGGCTGATCGAGGCGGGCCATCTGGAGCGGCTGGTCGACTACGAGCTCGGCGGGCGGCGGGTGCTCGCGAGCCGGCTCGGCTATCGGATCACCGCCAAGTTCGTGCACACGTACTTCGGGCGGGTGTTCGACAACCCCACCGCGGTCTTTACCGAGGAGATTCTCAAGCCCGAGATCCAGGATCCGGCCGTGTTCGCTGACGGCGTCGACAACATCGTGGAGGCGCAGCAGCGGGTCGCCGCGGCGTACTTCGAGGATGGGACCATCGAGGACTGCTGCCCGCCCCTCAAGGCGCTGATCCACATCATGGCGCACGGGCAGTTCGAGGGTAAGGACGCCAATCACGCGGAGATCCGCGCGCTGTTCACCCGGGAGTCATTGCTCGCGAGCGACTGGTATCAGGAGCGCCTGGTGGTGAAGCAGCAGCGGGACATCGGACTATGGGAGCGACACACGCGCTACCTCATGGAGTTCCTGGCGCGGGCCGGCCATCGCGAGGAGGCCAATCGCCTCGGCATTCCGGCCCGGCTGGATCACGCCCGGGCCGAGCTCGAGCGGGTGAGCGCGCGGGAGTATCTCACGGCACTCGTGGGGACCATCGGGGCCGATCCGGTTCACCGCCCGCGACGCGGCCGGCCCGGAGCGGAGCGGCCCGCCGATGCGGAGCTCGCTGCGCAAGCGGGGGCGGCCGGGCGTTGATCGCGAGTCAC
>DATEJD010000068.1:0-20645 GCA_035278325.1 Gemmatimonadales bacterium
CGCCGGCGCGCCTGTGCGCCCGTCCATCTGTCCGCCTATCCGCCTGTCCGCCTGTCCGCCTGTCCGCCTGTCCGCCTGTCCGCCTGTCCGCCTGTCCGCCTACCGATACCCCGCCGCCTGCAGCTGGAACAGCTCCGCGTATAGCCCACCCTGCGACACCAGCGCCTCGTGCGTGCCCTGCTCGATCAGCTCCCCATCCTTGAGCACCAGGATCCGGTCCGCCATGCGGACGGTGCTGAAGCGATGGGAGATGAGCACCGCCATCCTCCCCGTGGTGAGTTCGGAGAACCGGAGAAACACCTCGTACTCGGCCCGCGCGTCGAGCGCCGCCGTGGGCTCGTCGAGGATGAGGAGCTGGGCGTCGCGCATGTAGGCCCGGGCCAGCGCCACTTTCTGCCACTCGCCGCCCGAGAGCTCCACCCCGTTCTCGAACCGGCGGCCGAGCATCTGGTCGTAGCGGCCAGCCAGGCGGGCGGCCACCGTGTCGGCCAGGCTCCGCTGGGCCGCGATCTGAATGCGCGACGCGTCCTCCCGCGCGCCGATGTTGCCGACCGCGATGTTCTCCTTGAGCAGGAAATCGTAGCGCACGAAGTCCTGGAAGATCACGCCGACGTTGCGGCGCAGGCTGTCCACGTCGTACTCCCGGAGATCCACTCCGTCGAGCAGGATACGGCCCTCGGTGGGGTCGTAGAGCCGGGCCAGCAGCTTGACCAGCGTGGTTTTCCCGGCGCCGTTCTCGCCCACCAGCGCGATGCGCTCGCCGGGCGCGAGCGTGAAGTTGAGTCCGCGCACCGCCCACCCCTCGGCGGCCGGGTAGCGGAAGCCGACGTTCTCGAACACGAACCCGGTGCGGATGGGCACCGGTACCTGGTGGCCCCCCGGGTTCCGCCGGATGTGGGGCTCGATCTCGAGGAACGAGAACAGGTCGTCAAGGTACAGGCTCTGCTCGAACACCTGCGACAGCGAGAGCAGCACCCGCTGGATGAGGTCCCGGCTCTGCCGGAACGAGCCCGACAGGAAGGTGAGCACGCCGATGGTGAAGGGGCCGGCCGGCGAGCGGTAGCCGATGACCGTGAGATAGATGATGACCGCGTAGGCGCCGTAGTAGCCCAGCGTCCCGATGGCGGCCAGCAGGGTCGAGACGAAGTTCCGGCGCACCGCCAGCCGCTTGTTGGCCTCGTAGAACTCCTGGCTCAGCCGGTCGTAGCGGTCCACCAGGAAGTCGGACAGACCGAACAGCTTGAGCTCCTTGGCCGAGACGTCGCTGGCGCCGATGTAGCGGAGGTAGTCGAGCTGGCGGCGCTCGGGGGTCCACGAGTAGAGCAGCGAGTAGCCCAGCGAGGCGAAGTGGGTCTCGCCCAGGAGCGAGGGCAGCACGGCGATGACCAGCAGCGCCAGGAGCCACGGCACGTAGAGCGCGAGCGCCGCCGCCAGGGTCACCAGCGTGATCGCGTCCTGTACCGAGGCCAGCAGCAGGGTGAACAGGCCGATCCGTCCCACCGTCTGGCGCCGCGCCCGTTCGAGCTTGTCGTACAGCTCGGCGTCCTCGAATTGCTCCAGGTCGAGCTCGGCCGCGTGGCGCATGAGCTCCACGCTGGTCTGATTGGCGAACAGATCGCCCAGCAGGCTCTCGAGCAGGGCCGAGAGCCGCGCAAGCCCTTCGCCCACCAGCGCCACGGCGAACTCGAGCGCGAGCAGCTCGCCCAGCCGCACCCAGTCCACCGCGCCGCCGTGGCCGGCCGCCCCGATCGCGTGCACCACCTCGTCCACGATCAGCTTGCCGATCCACAGCACCACCAGCGGCACCAGCGACCGCAGCACGCGGAGCACCAGGATGCCCGCGACGTAGCGGGGCTCGGACTGCCACACCAGCTTGAGCAGCCGCGGCACGTGCTTGACCGCCTGGATCCGCTCGCGCCAGCCGGGCCGGGGCGCGTCAGGCTTACGGCCCGCGCGGTTGCCCCGTACGATTGGATGCTGCAGTGGCAACGTCATGCTGAGGAAGCTAATCGCCGGAGACGACCCGATGCCCCACATCGACTGGCAGGCCCTGTGGTCCACCATGACCCACCTGGACTGGAGCGTGCTGTGGCTCAACCTGGTCCATTTCGGCGCGCCGGACACGGCCACGCACCCGGTGACGTGGGTGGAGAAGATCGTCCGGCCGGTCGTCATCTACCTGCTGCTGGTGGCGCTGCTCCGCGGCGCCGGCAAGCGCATCCTGGCGCAGCTCAACCCGTTCGATCTCGTGGTCCTGCTCACGCTCTCGAACACGGTGCAGAACGCGATCATCGGCAATGACACCTCGCTCTCTGGAGGCGCCCTGGGGGCGGTGGCCCTGCTCACGGTGAACGCGCTCCTGGTCCGTCTCTACTACCGCGGACCCGACCCGCGGAACCTCTCCAAGGCGGACCGCGATGTCTGTCTGATCTCGCACGGGGTGCTGCAGGTCGACGAGATGCGCCGGCTCCGCATCAACGCGGGCGAGCTCGTCGCCAAGGCGCACGAGCGGGGGTTCGACAGCCTGGAGGAGGTGGACATGGCGGTGCTCTACCCGAACGGCACCATTTATATCAGGGGCAAGCCCGAGATGTCGGACACCGCCTACTACCAGGAGATCATGCAGCGGCTCGATGCGCTCGGCGCGCAGGTGGCGGCGCTCGGGCGGTAGGGGACGGGTCGGAGCGAGTGGTGCCGGGCGAGCCACGCTGCGCGAGTCATCCTGAGCGAAGCGAAGGAGCCATCACCGAACGCATGCCCCCTTCGCTGCGCTCAGGGTGACTCCGCATGTCCCCGGACTCCGCCCGCCCCCTTCGCTGCGCTCAGGGTGACTCAATAGATTCCGCCATGCCTTCGATCACCACCGCCTTCATCACCGGCGCGACGCACGGCATCGGCCGCGCCACCGCGTTCGCCCTGGGCCGGGCCGGCTACGCCGTCGGCCTGTGCGCGCGCACCGCGGCGAACGTCGACGCGCTCGTCGATGAGCTCCGAGCCGAGGGGATCAGCGCGGCAGGCGCCGCGGCGGATGTGAGCCAGCCGGAGCCGGTGGCGCGCGCTGTGGATCGGGTGACCGGGGAGCTGGGCGAGATCGGCCTCCTGATCAACAACGCCGGCGTGCTCATCGCCCGTCCCTTCGAGGAGCTGACGCTGGACGACTGGGACGCCACCATGAACACCAACCTCCGCAGCCTGTTCGTGGTGACCCGGGCCGTGCTGCCGGGCATGCGGCGGCGCCGCGAGGGAACCGTCGTCAACGTCGCGAGCCTGGCCGGTCGGAACGGCTTCGCGGGAGGGACCGCCTACAGCGCCTCCAAGCATGCGGTGCTCGGGTTCGGACGGTCGCTGATGCTCGAGGTGCGGAAGGAGGGCATTCGCGTCATCACGGTGTGCCCGGGCTCGGTTGCCACCACCATGCTGCAGGACCAGCCGATGCTCAAGAGCGATCCGGCGCGCATCCTCCGGCCGGAAGACGTCGCCGAGGCGATCCTCGCGGCGGTCCGGCTGCCGGCGCGCGCCATGGTCAGCGAGATCGACGTACGCCCGACCAACCCCTAGCCATGGCCGGCGTGCTCATCACCATGTGTGTCTGCCGCCAGATGCCGTTCGCGCGCCTGCTGCCCTTGGCGCGCGCCGGCGGATGGGACCTCGAGGCGATGGCCCGGGCCACCGGGTGCGGGGCCGGGTGCGGGCTCTGTCGTCCCTACCTTCGCCGCATGCTCGCCACTGGCGAGACCGAGTTTCACGAGATCCTGGTCGAGGAGCGCGAGCGGTGAGCCGGCGCCTCGGCCCAGCCGCCCTCTCGGCCATCGCCGTCGTGGTGGGCTGGGTCGGGGTCTACTTCGCCTTCGAGGACACCTGGCTCGGCGTGGTGTTGCCGCTGGTGACGACGGCGCTCACCTGGACGGCCGTGCGCCAGGGCGACAGGTTGGGGCGCGAGCGCAGCGCCGAGCTCCGTCGGGCGCTCCAGGCGGCCGCGGTCCGGAACCGCGAGCTCGAGCGGCTGCGCCATCTCGCGGCGGTTCTGCTCGCCGGCACCGACATGAGCCGCCTGATCGAGGAGGTCGCCACGGCGGCCGCCGATCTGCTCGAGGCCGAGAGCGGTGGCGTCACGCTCCTGGTCGAGGAGGGCCGGTTCCTTCAGGTGGCCGCCGCCACCGGCCCGCTCGCGTCCGCGGTCGGCTCGCTGGTGCCGGTCGACCATTCGATCGTCGGCTGGGTGGTCACCAACGATGCCCCGTTGATCACCGACGACCTGTCCGCCGATCCCCGGTCGTACTCCGTGCCCGAGCTGCCCGTCACCCTGCGGACCGCCGCGACCGTGCCACTCCGGTCGGCCGGCGTGGTGATCGGCACGGTGAGCGTCTACAACCGGCGCGACGGCCGCCTATTCAGCGATCACGATCTTCAGCTGCTCCAGACCCTGGGCGATCAGGTGGTGGTGGGCCTCGATCGCGCGGCCGTGCTGGAGCAGAGTCGGCGGAACGAGCGGGCCCTCGCGGCGAAGAACGTGGAGCTCGAGCGCGTCACGCGCCTCAAGAGCGAGTTCCTCGCCAACATGTCCCACGAGCTCCGTACCCCGCTCAACGCCATCATCGGGTTCTCCGATCTCATCCTCGAGGGCGGCGCCGGCGAGGTCTCGGAGCAGCAGCGGGATTTTCTCGAGTCGGTGCTCCGGAACGGTCGCCACCTGCTGGCGCTGATCAACAACGTGCTCGATCTGTCCAAGATCGAAGCGGGCCACATGACGCTCACGCTGGCGCCGACCGACCTGCGCGAAGCGATCACGGGCGCCGTCTCGGATACCGCGAGCCTCCGCGCCGCCAAGGGCCAGGAGTGCACCGTCACGCTGGAGGACAGCCCCCTGGCGGTCCTGGCCGACGGGGTGCGGGTTCGCCAGGTCCTGTTCAACCTGCTGTCCAACGCGTCCAAGTTCACCCCGGAAGGCGGCCTCATCGAGCTGACGGCGCTGCGGAGCCGTGCTCCCCTGCCGGTCCCCTCCGACCGCGCGGGCGACGAGCGGCGATCGGTGACCCAGGACGTCGCCTGGATCGCGGTGACGGACTCGGGCATCGGCATCGCGCCCGAGGATATGAGCAAGCTGTTCCAGCAGTTCAGCCAGGTCGAAAGCTCTGCCAGCCGCCAGGCGCAGGGCACCGGCCTGGGGCTCGCGCTGTGCAAGCAGTTCGTGGAGCTGCACGGGGGGAGGATCGGGGCCGAGTCGATACCATCCAAGGGCTCGACCTTCTGGTTCATGCTCCCTACCGAGGGACCGGTCCGGCGGGTTTCGGTCCGCAACGCGCGGTAAGGGCTTGAACCCCCGGCACCACCGGTTCACCTTTCTCGCGATGCGACTCGGTCGCGTGTTCCGGCTGCTGCTCCTGGCCCTGCCTCTTGTCATGGGGGTGGCCGCAGGCACGGAACCGCCGGCGACCGCGCCACTTGGGTCCGGATCCACCATCAGTACCCCGCGGGAGTCCCTCCCGCCTCCGGTCCACGACGAAGCCACCTGCGCGTTTTGCCAGTCGGCCATCTTCCCGCCCTGCGCGCCGCAGCCTACCAGCATCTCCATCGAGTCCACCGGACTCATCCGCCGGGAGCGCCCGGCGCCCCAGGCAGCCACTCCGCATTCCACTTCTCACCGTCCAGCCAGCTCTCGAGGGCCCCCTCCGCTCCGATCTGCGTGACGTTCGCGCGCCCACTCCGGGCGCACGGTCCACCACATCGGAGCAATCATGCCCGTCCGTGCCCGGACGGTCGTCCTGCTGGCCATCTGGCTAGCGGGAGCAACCGTCGCCAGAGCCCAGGTTCCTCGGGGCGCCGCTGATTCGGCGGCGCGAGGCCTGGGTGCGGCCGATTCGCTCGACCTCACGCTCCAGCCCGACTGCCGGCGACCCAACGCGGTCGCCACGGCGCCGCAATCCGCTTCGGCGGATCAGGACCCGCTGTGCCTGACCCGCCGGCAGGCGATCGCCCAGGCCTTGGCCCGGAACCCACAGCTCGACGTGGCGGCGGAGCAGGTGGCGCAGGCGCGCGCCCGAAAGACCCAGGCCACCGCCATCCCGGACCCCCAGTTCGAAGCCGCGTTCGTCCAGTCGCCCGGCCTGTTCGGCGCCGGAGGCGGAACCGAGCGGAGCGTGACGGCGACCGTGACCATCCCGTTCATCGACAAGTTCCGGCTGCAGGGCCGGATGGGGACGGCCGACGTCAATTCGGCCGGTTTCGCGGCCACGCTCGCCCGGCAACAGATCACGGCCCGGACCACGGAGACGTACGACTCGCTGCTGGCCTCGCTCAGGCGCCAGCGGGACCTCCGCGAGGCCAAGGTGCTGGCCCAGGACTTCGTCCGACGGGCCCAGGCCCGCTTCGACGCCGGGACCACGCCCAAGCTCGACCTGGTCCGGGCCCAGACCGAGCTCGCACGGGCCGAGAACGACCTCATCGCGAATGACCGGGACGTGGCCAACGCGCGGGCGGCGCTCAACCGCCTCGTCGGCCGTCCGCTCGGCGCCCCCATCGCCGCCGCCGATTCCCTCGCGGTGCCACCCGAGCCGCCCGCGTTGGACCGCGTGCTGGCCGCCGCCCTCGCGTCCCGACCGGAGCTCGCCGATCTCAAGAGCCAGCAGGAGGGGGCGCGCGCCGCCACCGGCCTCGCGCGCGAGTCCTGGTTCCCCGACTTCACGATCGGGGTGAGTCGGGACTATGCCGACCCCGGGCCAGGCGTGCTCTTCACCGGCGTGTCGATGCCGATTCCACTCCTCTATTGGCAGCATGCGCACGGCGAGATCGGCGAGGCGCGCCACCGCGAGCTCGAGCTGGCGGCCTCGTACCGCGACCTCGAGAGTCAGGTGGGCCAGGACCTCCGCGCGTCGCATGCGGCGGCCACGACGGCACTCCGTCAGGCCGTCTACATCCGCGATCAGCTCCTCCCCCTGGCCCGTCAGGCCTATCACATCGCCTCCGTCAGCTATGGCCTGGGCGGATCCTCGGCCCTGGAACTGCTCGACGCCAGGCGAAACCTGCTCGATGCCGAGGGTCAGTATACCGACGCGCTGGCGGCCGCCAACGATACCCGCGCGGAGCTCGAGCGCGCGGCGGCCACTTCGCTGGATTCGCTCGAGACCGGAGAGCCCCATGATCACTAGGGATGCGTCGCAATACCCAGTCACCCTGAGCGAAGCGAAGGGGGCATGCGTCGGGTCATGGCTCCTTCGCGGAGTGTACCCCGAGCGCAGCGAACGGGCTCAGGATGACTCGGGGCGGCATTTCGCAAGGCACTCCAAGTCCGCGCGCCGCGCGGCCCTTCTGCTGGCCGCGGCAACCATGGCCGCGTGCGGCGGCGGCGGCGGCCGGCCCGACCAGGGCGACAGCGTCACGACGTCGGCGGGCCAGGTCTCCACGGTGGAGCTCGACACCGCACAGCGCTCGAGGATTCACGTGGCGAAGGTCGCGCCAGAGCCCTACACGGCGAGCGTCACCACCACCGGAACGGTCGCCTTCAACGGCGACCACTCCACGCAGGTGATCGCGCCCATCTCGGGCCCGGTCGCACGGATCCTGGTCTCGCCCGGAGCGCGGGTGGAGCGGGGCCAGCCCCTCGCGGTCGTGTCGTCGGGCGACTTCGCCGCGGCGGTGGCCGGGTACCGGAAGGCCGAGGGCGGGTGGCGCAACGCCTCGCGCATCGCCGCGCTCGACGAGCAGCTGTTCACCAACGACGCGCTGTCCCGGAGCGACCTCGACCAGGCCCGGACCGACCTTGCCGCGGCCACGGCAGACCGGGACGCGGCGGTGTCGCAGCTCCGTTCGCTAGGTCTCGACCAGGCAGCCATCGATTCCATTCGCGACGGGAAGGCGGTCCCCCGGAGCGAGAGCGCCATCCGGGCGCCGATCGCCGGGACCGTGGTCGAGAAGCTGGTCACGCCGGGACAGCTGCTCCAGGCGGGGACCACGCCCTGTTTCACCATCGCCGACCTCTCGACCGTGTGGGTCATGGCCAGCGTGTTCGAAAGTGACGTCGGCGCGGTCCGGCGCGGAGAAACGGCCCTGATCACCACCAACGCCGGCCCCGACACCCTGGCCGGACGGGTGGACTACGTCGCCGATCTGGTGGATCCGTCCACCAAGGCGACGGCTGTCCGCGTGGTCGTGCCGAACAAGGGGCGGGTGCTGCGGCGGGACATGCTCGTTCGGGTGACGATCCGTGCCCTCACACCGAGCACCGGTCTGCTGGTGCCGGTGGCGGCGGTGCTCAGGGACGACGAGAACCTGCCGTACGTCTACGTGGCGGCGTCCGGGGGGTTCGCCCGCCGTCGGGTGAATCTGGGCGGCCGGGTGGATGACCGATACGAGATCGCCTCGGGGCTCACGCCGGGTGAATCGGTGGTCACCGACGGGGCGCTCTTCCTGGAAGGCGCAGCCACCCAGTGAGCGCCATGCCGGACGTGCGGAGTCCGTCCACCACTACGCGGCGATCCTTCATCCACCGGATCGTCGCGCTGGCGCTGGCGCAGCCGGTCGTCGTGATCGTCATCGCGGTCGCGCTGGCGTGCGCGGGCGTCTGGTCGTTCTCGCGGCTTCCCATCGATGCCTATCCGGATCTGTCGCCGCCGACGGTCGAGATCACCACCCAGTGGCCGGGCCAGGCCGCGGAAGAGGTGGAACGCCTGATCACGGTCCCCATCGAGACCGAGATGAATGGGCTCCCCGGCCTCGACGTGGTGCGCTCGATCTCGCTGTACGGGCTCTCGGACGTGCGGCTCGTGTTCAAGGATGGCACCGACAACTATTTCGCGCGCGAGCGCGTGTTCGAGAAGCTGCGCGACGTGGACGTGCCCGACGGGGTGAGTCCGGACGTGGCGCCGCTGTTCTCTCCGTCGGGATTGGTGTACCGCTACGTCCTGCAGAGCCCCGACCGCTCGCCGATGGAGCTCAAGACCATTCAGGACTGGATCCTGGCGAAGGCCTACAAGGCCGTGCCCGGCGTGGCGGACCTGTCGGGCTTCGGCGGCCAGACGATGCAGTATCAGGTCGTGCTCGATCCCAACCGGCTCGCCGGCGCGGGCCTGTCGGTGCCGGCGGTGGCCCAGGCGCTGGGCGCGAACAACGGCAACGCGGGCGGCGGCTTCTACTCCGAGGGTGGCCAGTTCTACTACGTGCGCGGGCTCGGGCGGCTGCAGATCCCCGAGGACATCGGGAGGGTGGTCCTCGCGGTCAAGGACGGAACGCCGATCCTGGTGCGGGACGTCGGGCAGGTCGTCATCGGGTACGCACCGCGCCTGGGGCTGTTCGGATTCAACGACCGGCCCGATGCGGTCGAGGGCGTCGTGCTGATGCGCACCGGAGAGCAGGCGCAGACCGTGCTCAAGGGGGTCCAAGCGGAGACGGCGAGGTTGAACTCGACCGTGCTGCCGAAGGACGTGCGGGTGGTCCCGTTCTACGACCGGAGCGACCTGATCCGGCTGACCACCCGGACCGTCGAGGACAACCTCCTGCGCGGCATCGTGCTGGTGATCGTCGTCCTGATCTTCTTTCTGTTCGACGTCCGGTCCGGGCTCATCGTCGCCGTGACGATCCCGCTGGCCCTGCTGATCGCATTCATCTGTCTCGATCTGCGGAACATCCCGGCCAACCTGCTCTCCATCGGCGCCATCGATTTCGGGATTCTGGTGGATGGGGCCGTGGTCATGGTCGAGAACATCTACCGGAGCGTCGCGCGCCGGGAGGGAACCGAGTACTCCATCCGGGAGGTCATCGCCGAGGCCGCGGCCGAGGTGGACCGGCCGGTAGTGTACGCCGTCGCGATCATCGTCGCGGGATTCCTTCCGATCTACACGCTCTCGGGGCCGTCGGGCCGCCTGTTCCACCCCATGGCGGACACGACGATCTTCGCGCTGCTCGGCGCGCTGGCCATGACGCTCACGCTCCTCCCGGTGCTCTGCGCGATATTCCTCCGGCGCGGGGTGCACGAGCGAAGGAACGTCGCATTCGAGGCGGTTCGCGACGCGTACGCCCGGGTGCTGGACCGCTGCCTCGCGCATCCTCGCGCTACCGTCGTGGCATCGATCGGCCTCTTCGCCGCGTCGCTCCTGCTGATCGCCGGCATCGGCGCGGAGTTCATGCCTCACCTGGACGAAGGGGCGCTCTGGGTGCGGGCCACCATGCCCCCGACGATCTCGCTCGAGGAGTCGTCCAAGCTCGTGCCGCAGTTCCGCCGCATTCTCCGGAGCTTCCCCGAGGTGACCGTGGTGGCCTCCGAGCACGGGCGCCCGGACGACGGCACCAATCCCACCGGGTTCTTCAACGCGGAGTTCTACGTCGGACTCAAGCCTTACGACGAGTGGCACGGGCGCTTTCACAGCAAACCCGAGCTCATCGAGGCGATGAACGAGAAGCTCTCCGCCTTTCCCGGCGTGAGCTTCAACTACACCCAGCCCGCGGAGGACGCGGTCGACGAAGCCGAGACCGGACTCAAGAGCGCCCTGGCCGTGAAGGTGTTCGGCCCGGACCTCCAGGTGCTGGAAGCCAAGGGCCGCGCGATCGAGCGGGTCCTCCACCGCGTTCGCGGCATGAGCCGGATCACGGTGGTGGAGGAGCTGGGCCAGCCCAGCCTCACGCTCACGATCGACCGCGACCGGATTGCGCGCTACGGCATCAATGTGGCGGACGTGAACGGATTGATCGAGGCGGCGGTCGGCGGCGTGGCCGCCACATCGGTGGTGCAGGGCGAGAAGTCCTTCGACCTGGTGGTCCGGCTCGAGCCCCGGTTCCGAGAGACGCCGGAGCAGATCGGGCAGATTCTCGTCGCGGCCCCCGGTGGACAGCAGATCCCGCTCCGAGAGCTCGCCGCCATTCACGTGAGCAGCGGCGCCTCGTTCATCTATCGCGAGGACAATTCGCGCTACATCGGCGTGCAGTACGCCGTCGAGGGACGGGACCTCGCGGGCACCGTCCAGGACGCGCAGCGGCAGGTTCGGGCGGCGGTCCCCCTTCCGCCGGGATATCAGCTGGTCTGGGGCGGGGAATACGAAGAGTACACCGCGTCGCGCACCCAGCTCGCGGTGGTGCTGCCGCTCACGATCGCGCTCATCTTCATGCTGCTGTTCGCGCTCTACCGGAACTTCAGCTTCCCGCTCATCACGGTGATCGGCGTGGTGCTCTCCGCGCCGGTCGGGGGACTGGTCGCGCTCGCCCTGACGGGAACCCCGTTCTCGGTGTCCTCCGGCATCGGCTTCCTGGCGCTGTTCGGGGTGTCGGTGCAGACGGCGGTGGTGTACATCTCGCACGCCAACGACCTTCGTCAGGGGGGAGTCGGCATCGCCGACGCCGCGCACGAAGCCGCGCTGGACCGGCTGCGGCCGATCATGATGACGGCGCTCGTCGCCGCGCTGGGGCTGCTCCCGGCGGCGGTTTCCACCGGGGTGGGATCGGATTCCCAACGCCCGTTCGCGCTGGTCATCGTGGGCGGGCTGTTCTCGCGACTGCTCATCAGCGTGTTCCTCATGCCGGTGCTCTACGCGTACGTCGCCCGCGAGGGTGACCGCCTCGAGGTGTGAGGCGAGGCTCGCCATGACCTCCCGCCTCCGCGCCTGGCTCCTGCTCGTGCTCTTCCTGAGCGCGGGCACGAGCCTGCCCAGCGCGGACGCGCTGCTCAACCATCGGCGGCCGGAGTCGTTCCGGGTCCACTTCGATCCGGCGGGCGGCTGCGCCGCGCACGCGGACCATTGCACGCTCGGCCGCACGCCGCCGGGTTCGCGCGCGGCGGTGCCGGTCGCATTCGCGGCCCGGCTCGCGTTCCACGACAGGGCCCCGCAAACCTCCATCCCCACCCCGCGCCCGCTCGATGCGCGGATCTCGCTCCTTCCTCCCTCTCGAGCTCCTCCGGCGCCGCTGAGCTGACGGGTTCGCCCGTCCGCATTGCCGCGGCTCCCCGACGCGCTCGCGCGTCGGGGCCACGATTCACCGAACCGGAGACTCGCATGCTCACGCTGCTTCTGGCGGCGGCGCTTGCCGTTGCCCCGCGTCCGTCGCATCTCGCGGCGGCGCCCACGCCCACGCCGGCCGAACTCACCGGTATCGTCACCGATACCACCACCGGTACGCCCCTGGCGGACGTCCGGGTGCATATTCTCGAGCTCGGCCGAGGCACGACCACCGATGCCGCAGGCAAGTTCGTCCTGCCCGAGCTGCCGTCGGGCACCTATGGCGTCGCCTTCTCCCGCATCGGCTACGCGCCGCTGGTTCGCCGGGTGACCATCGGCGCGGGGAGTATGACCCTCGCGGTATCGATGCGCCCTACGGCCGTGGAGCTGCCCGAGGTGCAGGTCACGGCCACTCCGAATGTCACCACCGCGCTCACCTCGCCCCAGCCGACGAGCATCCTCGATCATGCCGATCTGCGCGTGGCCCAGGCGCCGTCGCTAGGCGAGACCATCAGCGGCCTCGCGGGCGTCCACAGCATCAATGAAGGGCCGGGTATCGGCAAGCCGGTCATCCGGGGCCTGAGCTCGAACCGGGTACTCGTGCTCGACAACGGCCAGCGCATCGAGACCCAGGGCTGGGGCGACGAGCACTCGCCCAACATCGAGACCGCCGACGCCGAGCGGATCGAGGTGATCCGGGGCCCGGCCAGCGTCCTGTACGGCTCAGACGCCCTGGGCGGGGTGGTCAACGTGGTAAAGCGCGACCTGCCGGACGCGATCGGCCGCGACCCGCTGCTGGGCGGCTCGCTGTCGGCGGCGTACAGCACGAACAACCGGCAGCCCGACGGCACCGCGCAGATCGAGGGAGCGGCCGGCGGTCTCGGCTTCCGCACGTCGCTGTCGGGGCGCACGAGCGACGACTTCGGCACCCCGCTGGGCGACGTGTTCAACAGCGGGAACCGCGCCGTGTCCGGCGACGGCTCAGTCGGGTATCGCGGAAGCTGGGGCTCGGTGCGCGGGGACCTCACCTACCGCGACGAGAAGCTGGAGCTCCACGACGACGCGACCGCGACGCCGTTCCAGCGGATCGGCGACACTCGCGCGGGCGTCTCGGCCAACCTTCCGATCGGGGCGTCCCGCCTCGAGGTCAGCACCGGGTTCGAGCGCAACCGGCGGCGGGAGTTCGAGGAGGCCGGTGCGGGTGAGGTGGCGTCGGGGCTGCTGGCCAACAGCTACAGAGGGGACGTGCGATTCCATCACGCACCGCTCGGCCGGCTGAGCGGGCTGGTGGGCGTGCAGACCTTCTTCGACGATTTCACGGTGTCGGGAACGGACCAGCACCTGGTCCCGAGCAACCGGGCCGCGAACGTCGGCGTGTATGCGTTCGAGCAGCTCGAGCTCGACCGGTGGACCCTCTCGTTCGGCGGGCGCTACGACTATCGCCGGCTGAACGTGACGGCGGACCCACTCCCGCCGATCGGCACGGGGACGCCGGCGCAGACGCGCACCTACCACTCGGTGACGGGGAACTTCGGCGCGCTGTTCCACGTGAGCGAGCCGGTGGCGCTGGTGCTCAACGTCGGTCGCGGCTATCGGGCGCCGCAGGCCATCGAGCTGTTCGCGAACGGCGTGCACGAGGGGACGATTCAGTACGACGTGGGGAACCCGGAGCTCGATAACGAGACGTCCGTCAACACCGACCTCGCGCTTCGGGTGCAGAGCGGGCGAGTGAGCCTCGAGCTCGGGGGGTTCGCCAACTACATCAACAACTACATCTACTTCCGGCCGACCGGGACGTTCGACTCACCCTCGGGCGGTCCAGAGGATCCCTGCTCGGACCCGGAGCAGTTCTCCTGCTTCCAGAAGTTCCAGGCGGTCCAGGGTGACGCCCGGCTCACCGGCTTCGAGTTCTCCGCCGAGTACCACCCGACGTCGTACCTGCATCTGAGCGGCACGGCGGACTATACCCGCGGGCAGAACCGGTCCACCGACCAGCCGCTTCCGCTGGTGCCGCCGTTCCGCGCGACGTACGGCGCGCGGTTCGAGGGCAAGGGCAACCGCTTCTTCCTAAGTCCCTATGTGTCGGTGGGCGGCGAGACCAACGCGCGGCAGACGAAGCTCGACCCCGACGACATCGCGCCGGCCGGTTACACCCTGGCGAACGCGGGCGCAGGGGTAGGGCTGGCCACCGGCCCTCGGGTGATCAATATCGATGTGACGCTCAGGAACGCGTTCGACAAGAACTACCAGAGCTTCCTGAGCCGCTACAAGTTCGCAACCGATCCGATCGTGCTGGATCCGGGTCGGAATGTCACGGTGCGGGTGAGCACGGAGTTCTGAGCGGGGAGCGGGAAGAAGTCACCCTGAACGCAGTGAAGGGGGCATGCCCCAACGCATGGCCCCTTCGCTTCGCTCAGGGTGACTCCCACCACCTCCCGCCCTCCGCTACCGCACCTTCTTCCACCCCGGCGTGTACGGCGGCGGCAACAGGGCCGTCCGGCGCAGCAGCTCCAGGTGCGCGGCCACGATGTCCGCGAGCTGCTGCGCGGGATGAATATGGACCTCGCGCAGAATGGCCGGAGGGCGTGCGGTGAGCACCAGCGCGCCATGTATCCGACCGGCCACGCGGAGCGGCACTAGCAGGCGAGCTTCGCCCTCGACCAGCTGGAACGAGCTCGGGATTTCCCCCTGAAGCACCGAGGCCAGCGTGGTGCCGGCGACCGGAATGAGCGGAAGGTCGGGCAGGGGCCGCCGCTCGCCGGGCTCGAGCAGCACCATGCGATCACCTTCGCTCAGGCGGATGGCGAATCGGATCTCGTCGAACGGAAGGACTCGACCGGCCAGGTCGGCCACGCGCCGGGTCGTCTCGGCGAACTCGGTTCCCGTCGCCAGCAGCTCGGCGGCGTCGAGCAGGCTGGGCTTGGGAGCGGGTGCCGCCGCTTGATTCGTCGCGGCCGCGGCCGCCGTCACGACCATGGCCACCTGCGCCCCGATCAGTCCCCCGATTCTCCTCAGCAGGTCGGCGTCGGCATCGGTGTAGAGGTCCGCGCCCACACCCCCGGACAGCAGGTACGCGGTGCCGCTCCGGGGCAGCCGAATGCGCGCGCCGACAATCGCCCTCACCTCGGCGCCGGCCGGCTCTTCGACCGTGAAGTACCCTCGGGGCCAACGCGGATCCTGATAGGTATCGGCGATCAGCACCGTCTCATGGTGCCCGAAGAGCGCCGGAAGATCCAGGTGCTCGCGCGCGATCACGAGCGACGGATCGCTCCACAAGGCGCCGCCCATGTGTTCTCCCAGCCGGTACGCGCGGGTGCCGTCGGCGTCGGCCAGCAGCAGTTCCAGCATGTCGTGCGGAAGGATGGGATCGAGCGCGCGGCCCAGCTCGGCCAGGTAGAGCTGCGGCGACCCACCGCGCTCGCCCGCGGCGGCCACCGCATCGACCAGTCGGGCCAGCCGCTCGGCCTCTCGCGCCGGATGCGCCGCGCTGCCCCACTGACGCGCCATCCGCCCGAGCATCGGCGCGAGCCGCTGGGCCGCTACCTCGAGCGTCACCCGCTCGGACTCGCCGTAGCGATCGGCCTGGAGATCCGCGGCGAGGATGAGGCCGACGTCGCGCCGGCCCGAGCGCACCGGCACGCAGGCGACCGAGCCATAGCCAGCGTCGCGCACGATGTCTTCGAGCAGATGTGCCTGACCGGGATCGATCTGCGGCGACGGCAGTGGCACGGCCAGCTCGTCCTGGGCCAGTGCCTCCGGGCCGAGCAGCACGACACCCCCATGCCAGGGAAAGAGCCAGAGCGCGAGCAGGTCGTGCGGCAGGTCCGGGGAGAGCGCGTTCGACAGCGCGGCGTGCCAAGTGGCCAGCGCGTCCGGATCCTCCAACCCTTGCTCGGCCCGTAGCAGCGGGACGAGCGGCTCACCTCGTGAGGGCGAGCCGGGGGTGGGGAGCTCCGGAGCGTCGGCAGACATACCTGCCCTCGGGGCACGACGTATGCCGCCGGCTAGGTTGGCTCATGTGTATGCAGGACAACGACTTACTATGAAGGGCCAGCCGATGTGGCGCGCACGAACGCCGCGCTCGTGGCGTCCTGCCCGCCTCCGTTGCAGGCTGCTGCCGCCGCGTCGGGCGGCGGAAACCGATGTAGCAATGGACGTTGACATACCCCCCTACCCTATATTACGCTCCAGAGTCCTCTCTTCAGCGGAGCGCCCATGCGGCACCTGACTCTCCACATCGAAGGCATGAGCTGCGGTCACTGCCTCAACGCGGTCTCCCGCGCCCTCACCGAGTTGCCGGGTGTCGAGGTCGAATCGGTCAGGATTGGCCGCGCCGACCTGCGGTACGACGAGCAGCAGCTGAATCCCGCCCGCATCGAAGCCGCAGTGGCCGATGCCGGATATCGGGCCACCGGCACATGACCACCGCGCAGATCGTCGTCACTCTGCTCGGCGTCGCCGCCATCGGTTGGATCTACTGGTACTTCTTCGTCGCGGAAAAGGACGGCTAGCCGTGGCCGAGATGATGACGGCGCCCCATGAGTCCTGCACCATCCCGGTGAGCGGGATGACCTGCGCCGCGTGCAGCAGCCGGGTACAGCGAACGCTCGAGCGGAGCCAGGGCGTGCGCTCGGCGAACGTGAACCTGATGACGGGCGGGGCCACCGTCGCATACGACCCCTCGGTCACCTCGCCGGAGCTCCTGGTCGAGACCATTCGTGGCACCGGCTACGGCGCTGAGCTCCCGGGGGCCGAGGAATCGAGCGAGTCCCTGCTCGACGCGCAGGATGCCGCAAGAGAGGCGGAGCTGCGTGAGATCCGCGGGAAGCTGACGCTGAGCGGGGTCGCGACGCTCCTGGTCTCGACAGTGGCGATGAGCCGCTTGGGGATGAGCGATCTCGGCCGCTACACGATGCTCCTGCTCACCTTGCCGGTGGTGGGGTGGGCCGGCCGTCATTTCTATACCCGGGCCTGGACGGCGTTCCGGCATCACGCGGCCGACATGAACACCCTGATCGCGGTGGGGACCGGTTCCGCGTTCCTCTACAGCGCCGCCGTGACCGTGTTCGATGATTGGCTCGCAGCCCGAGGCATCCAGCCGTTTCAGTATTTCGAGCCGGTCGTCTGGATCATCACGCTCGTTCTGCTCGGCAACCTGCTCGAGGCCCGGGCCAAGAGTCAGACCACGGGCGCCATCCGGAAGCTCATCGGCCTGCGTCCGGCCACGGCGCGGGTGCTGCGCGACGGCCGGGAACAGGAGGTGCCGCTCGCGACGCTGCGTGCGGGGGACGAGGCCGTAGTCCGGCCGGGCGAGACGATCCCCGCGGACGGCGTGATCCTGGACGGCGCCAGCAACGTGGATGAATCGATGCTCACCGGCGAGCCGATTCCCGTGCCCAAGCGGGCGGGCGACAAGGTGATCGGCGCCACGCTCAATCGCAATGGCGCGTTCCGCTTCCGGGTAGGCGCCGTCGGAAGCGCCACGGTGCTGTCCCGCATCATCCGTCTGGTGCAGCAGGCCCAGGGCAGCAAGGCGCCCATTCAGCGCCTGGCGGACCGCATCTCGGCCGTGTTCGTGCCGGTCGTGCTCTCCATCGCCGTGGTCACCTTCGTCGTGTGGTTCGATCTAGGGCCCGCGCCGGCGTACCTGCACGCGCTGGTCTCCGCCGTCACGGTGCTGATCATCGCGTGTCCGTGCGCAATGGGCCTCGCGGTGCCCACCGCCGTCATGGTGGCCACCGGGCGCGGCGCCGAGCTGGGCGTGCTCATCAAGGGTGGCGAGCCGCTCGAGCGGAGCCAGGCCCTCGACACCGTCGTGTTCGACAAGACTGGAACCATCACGGAAGGCCGTCCCGCCGTTGAGGCCGTCCAGCTCCTTGCTTGTAGTCCGGTCACGGACGAGGGCGAGCTGCTGGCCCTCGCAGCCGCCGTCGAGCATCTGAGCGAGCATCCGCTGGCCGAAGCGATCGCCGCCGAGGCGGCGCGTCGCGGGCTGGCCGAGCGGCCGGTGTCCGGGTTCGAGAGCCACACGGGCAAAGGTGTGGTGGGCACGGTCGACGCGCGCCGCGTGGCGGTGGGGAATCTCGCGCTTCTGCGGCAACTGGGCATCGACCCGGGCCCGCTGGCGGAGTGGGCCGAGCAGGCGGCCGAGGCCGGACGGACCCCCGTGTACGTGGCCGTCGCGCAGGCACCCGCGGCACTCATCGCGATCGCCGATCCGGTCAAGCCGACCAGCGCGGAGGCGGTTGATCGGCTCCGGCGCTTCGGGCTCGAGACCATCATGCTCACGGGTGACAACCCGAAAACCGCGGAGAGCGTCGCCCGAAGCGTGGGCATCGCTCGGGTGCTGGCCGAGGTGCCCCCCGACCGCAAGCTGGTCGAGATCCGGCGCCTTCAGGAGCAGGGTCGGGTTGTCGCCATGGTGGGCGACGGCCTCAACGACGCGCCGGCGCTGGCCCAGGCCGACGTCGGCATCGCCATGGGCACCGGAACCGATGTGGCGGTGGAGGCCGGAGCCGTGACCCTGATGCGCGGCGATCCGCTCGGCGTGGTGAGCGCCATCGAGCTCGCGCGGCGGTCCATGAGAGTCATTCGGCAGAATCTGTTCTGGGCCTTCATCTACAACGTCATCGGCATCCCGGTGGCCGCCGGCGTGCTGTACCCGGCGCTCGGCCTCCGGCTCACGCCTGCCTTCGCCGCGGCCGCAATGGCCGTGAGCTCGGTGAGCGTCATATCCAACAGCCTGCGGCTCCGCCGCTTTGCATCCGGAGGTCGTCCATGACCCAGCCAACCGTCCCCTGCGCCTGCGCCCGCCCGGGCGATGGCACGCATGCCGTGGCGGTGGATCCCGAGATCAAGCGGGCGGTGCAGACCCGGCTCCGCCGCATCGAAGGCCAGATCCGCGGCCTCCAGAAGATGGTCGAGGACGAGCGCTATTGCGCCGACGTGCTGACGCAGGTGTCGTCGGTCCAGGAGGCGCTTCGCGGCGTGAGTCGGTCGCTGCTGCACAACCATCTCAAGCATTGCGCCACCGAGGCCATCCGGTCGGAGGATGCCGCGCGGGCGGATGCGATGTACGAGGAGCTGGTGGATTTGGTGTTCAAGAGCTCGCGGTAGGCCGACTCCGGCTCTGTTGAAAGCAGGGTCGTTGCGTCGTGCGAGCGGGCTGAGGTGCCCGGGGGAGGCTGGCCAAGCCCCGCCAACCGAAGGTCGGCGGCTTTTGCCGCCAACCCCTAGCCTCCCCCGGGCACCTCAGCCCGCTCGCACCCCACCATCCGGGACCATTCAGCAGAGCCACTACTCCGGGTCAGGACCGGCCTGCGCCCCTGCTAGATCCCGCTCTCGCCGGCGGCGCGCTCCATGTCCCGGCCGACGGTCCGGGTGGCCGCGAGGATGACGAGCCCGCCGGCGATGGCCACCGACGGCAGGACCAGCACCGCGCGGTCGAGCCCGAACCGGTCCGACAGCCCGCCCACCAGCGGAAACGCGACGGTGTCGCCCACCAGGTGGATGAACAGCAGGTAGGCGCCGGCCACGGTCGCGCTGATGCGGGCGGGGACGACGTCGAAGATGACCGCCGCGATCGGCCCGCTGTACCACGAGATGAAGAAGAAGGCGGCGCAGAACACCGGCACGAAGAGCGACAGGTCGCGCACGGTCAGCAACCACAGCGCGAGCGGGCCCCCGATCAGGAGACCGAGCGATACCGTGAGGACTCGGCCGGTCCGGGTGTAGCGGCGGAGGCCGTCGGCCACCAGTCCGCCGCACACGGTGCCGCAGATGCCGGCGACCAGTCCCCAGGTGCCGAGCAGCGTGGCGGCCTTCGCCACCGAGAGGCCCAACTCGCGGGCCATGAAGGTCGGCGCCCAGCCCACCAGGCCGTTGACCCCGAAGGACACGAACGCGCCGCCCAGGAACACGTACACCAGCGTGCGGGTCCGGAGGACCAGCGTGAGCGACGCGGCCAGCTCGCCGAAGGCCCGGGCCAGCGCGCTCGGGCCGGCGCTCGGCGCGCGGGCCAGATGGCGTACCCAGGTGCGGATGTTGAGCGCCAGCCCGATGGCCACGGCCGCACCGAAGACCGCTACGTCCACCTTCGAGTCGGCGCCGTAGACCCGATCGAGCTGGAAGGCCAGCACGCCGCCCGCGGCCAGTCCGGAGAGCAGCGGAAGGAACTCGCGGACCAGCGTGGTGAGTCCCATCCCGAGCTCATGCCATGCGGTCGCGATCGAGATGATCCGGGGTGGCCGGACCGGATCGATCAACCGCGCGGCGGGTCCGGCCAGCACGAATCCCGGGATGCTCACCGACACCAGGGCCATCCGCCAACCGTAGGCCGCCTCCAGCCGGCCGCCGAGCCAGATGCCGACCACCCCACCGAGCGTGATTCCCGTGGCCAGGATGCCCATCGCCACCGCGCGGCCCCGGGAGGGAAAGTAGTCCGCCGCCAGCGACTGCGCGGCCGCCCCGAACGCGGCCCCGCCCGCGCCGACCAACGCCCGGCTCAGTAGCAGCTCGCCGAAATCTGTCGCGAACCCGCCCGCGAGCGTGCACGCGCTCCACAGCACCACGCCCGCCGCGATGACGCCGCGCCGCGAGCGCAGGTCGCCCAGGAGGCCGAAGGGGAGTGCCGCCAGCGCGAACACCAGCACGTAGGCCGACGCCAGCCAGCCGAGCTGGGCGTCGGTCAGGTGGAGATCGCGCTTGACGGGATCGAACAGCGCGAAG
>DATEJD010000069.1:0-10619 GCA_035278325.1 Gemmatimonadales bacterium
ACGTGCGCTCCCGCAGCCGCGGCGAACGCCACCGCGCGGGGCGGCTCCCACCCGCTCAGCAGGCCATGGCACAACGCGCCACCGAATGCATCGCCCGCGCCGAGGGCATTGACGACGGCGACTCGCACCGGGGGAATGCGCACGACCTTGTCCCCCCAGGCCACGACGACTCCCTGCTCCCCGAGCTTCACCACCGCGAGCTCGGGGCCCAGCTGGAGCAGGCGCCGCGCGAGCACCTCCGGCGGCCCGTCACCCACGGCGACGGCGGTCTCCTCCTGATTGCCCACCGCCACGGTCACATGGCGAAGCGCGCACCGCTGGTAGGCCCCCGCGGCATCCGGGTCGGACCACAGGCCGGGTCGGAAATCGAGGTCGTGGATGGTGATGCGGGCGCGCGCGCGAGCCTCCAGGGCGCCCAGCGTCGCGGTCCGGCTGGGCTCGTCGGACAGTCCGGTCCCGGTGGTCCAGAAGACGCGCGCTCGTGCGATCGCCTCGAGATCCAGTTCCGCGAGATGGAGCTGCATGTCGGGTGCGCTCGGTTGCCGGTAGAAGAGGAGTGGAAAGCGGTCGGGGGGGAACAGCTCGCAGAAGACAATCGGCGTGCGGAGGGTGGGATCGATGCCCACGTAGCGGTCGTCCACCCCGAAGTCCCGCAGCGCGCTTCGGACGTAGGGACCGAAGCCATCACGCCCCACCTTCGTTATCACCGCGGCGCTTCGCCCGAGGCGCGCGGCCGCGACCGCCACGTTGGTGGGACTCCCGCCCAGCGACTTGGCGAAGCTTCGGACCTCTGCCAGCGGAACGCCGCTCTGCTCCGGGTAGAGGTCGACGCTGACCCGTCCCATCGTCAGGACGTCGAAGATCGGCACGCGCCCATCACGCGGTGGAAGTAGTCCAGGCTCCGGCGGGCGGACACCACGGGCCCCGCTCCCGCCGGGGGCTCCCGGGAAAGCACGACATCCTGTTCCAGCACGTACCATCCGGCATAACCCCACCCCTCGAGCAGCGCGAGCACGCGGTCGATCCCCGCGTCGCCTTCGCCGAGCGGCCGATAGAGTCCGCCCGCCACTGCCTGGCGATAGCCCACCTCACCCCGGCGAACCTGCTCCGACAGGGAAGCATTCACGTCCTTGAGGTGCACGTGCGCGATCCGCCCTTTTGCCGCTCGGGTCACCTCGACGGGATCGGCGCCGCCCACCATGAGGTGCCCGGTGTCCAGGCAGAGGGAGATCGCGGAGCCGGAGAGCACGCGCTCGACGTGGTGCGGCCGCTCGATCGCGGTCCCATGATGCGGGTGGAGCGCGACCTCGAGCCCTCGCCCCGCGGCGACCTCCCGCACCCGCTCCAGCCCGTCGAGCAGGACGGCCCATTCGGGCTCGGACAATTCGGCGGACCGCTCGTAGCCTCCATTGCCCAGCTCCGCCGCCAGGACCAGCACCGTCGCGCCGGCACCGGCCAGCGTGTCGACTGCCGCGGCGGTCGCCTGCAGGACTTCGTCCTGCACCCCGCGTCGGTGGAGCACGGCGGGCACGAAGCCGGCGACCAACGTGAGGTCGTACGGCTCCAAGGCCCGCTTCACCAGATGCGGCTCGTTCGGCAGGAAGCCTTGGGGACCGAGCTCGATCGCTCGGAGCCCCAGTCCGGCCGCTTCCTCCAGCACCCGGTCGCGTCCGAGCTGGCAGCCCCAGTCGGGGACCTCGCAGACGCCCCAGGTGATCGGCGCCCCGGCCACGCGCGGTGCCAGCCCCGTCATCCGATCTCCGACAGGCGCACCGGCCGGTGCTCCTCCCGGGAGAGATCGCATGCCATGGCGATCCGGATTGCTTCGCGCGCCTCCTCGGGAGGACATGGGTTGGGCATTCGTCCCGCGGCGACTTCCAGAAACGCATCCAGCTCGGCGCGGTATGCGGCGGCGAACCGGTCGAGGAAGAAGCTGTAGGGGCGCTCGGGATCGGGCGGGCCGTTCGGCTCCGCCGAGCGCAGTGGCGTGCGCGCATCCCAGCCGGCCGCGACGCTGTCACCCGAGCCGAAGGCCTCGAGGCGGATATCGTATCCCAGCGGATTGTGCCGCGTGCCGGAGAGAATGCCGAGCGTGCCGCCGCTGAACCGGAGGGTGGCCACGGCCGTGGCGACATCGCCGTACTGCTCGAAGGCATCGAAGCCCGCCGTAGATCCATCGGCGTAGACTTCGGTGACCTCCTGACCGGTGACGAACCGCGCGATATCGAAATCGTGGATGTGGAGGTCGCGAAAGATCCCGCCGGAGCCGGGGATGTAGCTCTCATGCGGAGGATGCGGGTCGTGACCCGACATCCGCAGGACGTAGAGCCGGCCCAGCTGCCCGCTGGTGACCATCTGCCGCACCCGCCGGTACCCGGGATCGAACCGGCGCTGGAAGCCCATCTGGACCACGGCGCCCCGGGCGCGAATGTGGCGGATGACGGCCTCCGTGGAGGCCAGGTCGACCGTGATGGGCTTTTCGCAGAAGGTGGGGCGCCGCGCATCCGCTACCTGGCACAGGAGCTCGGCGTGGGTGGCGGTGGGCGTCGTGATCACGACCGCGTCCGAGGCGGCCAGCAGGGCGTCGAGCGAGGGCGCGACCCCGACGCCGTGCTCCCGCGCGACCCCGGCCGCGCGGTCCGGGTCGACATCCAGCAGCAGGACCTGCCGGACGGCGGCATGATCCCGCAAGACGCCAGCGTGAAACGAGCCGATGCGGCCGACACCGATGACGCCGATGCGCACGTTGGGGGAGCTCCTGGGCGGGTTGGAACGTTCCAGCTTGTGTTTGGAACGTTCCAAACGTTATTTCATAGATACGGCGCCAGCACGGGCCTGTCAAGCACGTATCTTCCGCCCATCCTCACACAGCCCGGAGCGTTCGCCGTGGGGCAGCCAACCATCCTCGACATCGCCGCGCGTGCCGGGGTCTCCAAGTCGCTCGTCTCGCTCGTGCTCCGCAACGCGCCGTCCGTGAGCGAGCCGAAGCGCCGCGCGGTCCTCGCCGCCGCGGCCGCCCTGGACTACCGGCCCAACGCGGTCGCCCGGAGCCTGGTCCGCCGCCGGACCAACGTGCTGGGCGTCATGCTCTCGGACCTGCACAACGCCTACTTCGCCGAGGTGTTCGACGGCATCGCGGCCCGCGCCGCCGAGCGCGGGTACCGGACCATGGTGAGCACCGGCAACCGCGACCCCGAGCGCGAGGCCGAGGCCATCGAAAGCCTGCTGGAGCTGCGGATGGACGCGCTCATCCTCGCGGGCCCGATGCTCCGGTCCGCCCGGATCGTGGAGGCCAGCCGCAGCGTCCCTGTGGCACTGGTCTCGCGCACCGTGTCCGCGTCCCGGGTCGATTGCGTCACCAATGACGATGGCGCCGGCGCGGCCCTCGCGGTCGAGCACCTGGTCGGGCTGGGGCATCGGCGGATCGCGCACATCGACGGCGGGCGCGGCGCGGGCGCGCAGGACCGGCGGCAAGGATACCTGGCGAGCATGCGGCGCCACGGCCTGGGACGCGAGGCCCGAGTGGCACACGGGGATTACACCGAAGAGGGAGGGGCGAGGGCCGTGGCTGTCCTGCTCGGTCGCGGGCCCTGCCCCACGGCGATCTTCGCGGCCAACGATCTCAGTGCCATCGGAGCGCTCGATGCGCTCACTCGCAGCGGGCTGCGGGTGCCGGAGGACGTGTCGCTGGTCGGCTACGACAACACGTCGCTCGCCGCCCTCGGCCACATCGGCCTCACCACGATCGATCAGCCCCGGAACGCGATGGGAAGGACGGCCGCCGACCTGCTGCTCGAGCGCCTGGAGCGACGGCGCTCTGCACCGCGGCTGGTGGTCATGCCGCCGACCCTGGTGGTGCGGACGACCACCGCGAAACCTCGCGGCGGGCCGGCATCGCTCCCGACCTCTCGCCGCAAGGCGACCAGCCGGTGACTTCCCTTCCCCGGTGAGGCTCCGGTCGATGGGAAACCGGGCCCGGCTCAGCTCACCTGGTCGCGCGGTACTGCTCGTCGCTCACCTGGTCCAGCCAGTCCACGGCCTTGCCATCGAGCGACTCCTGAATGGCGATGTGCGTCATGGCCGTGGTCGGCGCCGCCCCATGCCAACCCGTCCGATCCGGGCCTGGGACCCTTCGCGCTCGATCTTCAGGCTCCGCACCCGCGCCACTGCAACTTACTTCGTCGTGCTCATCCGCCGCCGGCGGTACGCCGCCCCTGTCCGTGGCTCGGTACGGGGCCTGCCTTCAGCCAGGTGGTACCGTCGATCGTGGCCGGTTTCGGCCATCCGGCGGTCCGACCCATCTACCGGGAACGGGGGACGCCGGACACACCGCGCTGGCATAGTATTGCGGTCCACCATCACACCGGAGTGGACGCGGATGCCATACGCACGGAACGGAAGTCCGTCACTGGGAGTTGGAGCGGCGACCTCCGTCGCGAACGAGGCGACGGTCGTCGGCCAGGAAAACGAACGCCAGCTCGCCGGGCGGTTCGATGACGTGGAGCTCCGCACCGGCGTGCGGCTCCGGTACCTGGAGCAGGGCCATCCCGCCGGGCACCCGATCATCTTCCTGCACGGCTACAGCGACTCGTCCTTCTCGTACAGTCGCATCTTGCCGCTGCTCCCGGACCGCTATCACGCGTACGCGCTGGATCTCCGCGGCCACGGCGACTCCGAACGCCCGGCGAGCGGCTACGCCATGCGCGAGCTCGCCACCGACGTGATCGCCTTCATGGACGCGCGGCAGGTGCGGGAAGCGACGGTCGTCGGCCACTCGTTGGGGAGCTTCATAGCGCAGGAGGTGGCCCTGGCCGCTCCCGAGCGGGTCGCCCGCCTGGTCCTGATCGGCTCGGGTACCAGCATCCATCGGGTCCAGGGAATCGGCGAGCTCGAGGCCGCGACCGACGCGCTCGAGGACCCGGTGCCTCTCGAGTTCGTGAGCGCCTTCCAGGCAAGCACCGTCTACCGTGAGCTGCCGGCGGAGTTCATGGATCAGGTGAACCAGGAGAGTCTCAAGCTCCCGGCCCGAGTCTGGCGCAGCGTGATGAGCGGGATGCTTGCCACGGGGCCAGCCGTCGAGCTGGGCGACCTGGGCATTCCGACCCGGATCCTCTGGGGTGATCGGGATGCGATCTTTCCGAGGGAGGAGCAAGACTTGCTGCTCGGCATGATCCCGCATGCCGTCCTCACGGTCTTTGCCGAGACCGGGCACGCGCCGCATTGGGAGCGGCCGAGTGAGGTGGCCCGGGAGCTCCGGGCGTTCATCGACTCAACGACGTAGGCTCCTTCGGGGTAGTGGTCCGTTCTCCGGCCACTACCCTATCCCAGGGTCCCCGGCCCGTTCCGCACGGCGTAGGCCCGACCCGTCGCTTCTGAGCGTACACGTGGTAATGAGGCGTCCCAGCGAATGGCGCCGGCGGCACTCTGGCACTCTGCTCGAGGACAGCGCACATTAGCCTTCCACTCGGCACATCAGCTTGCGTGGAGGCATCGCCGGTGCGCACCCACATCGCCCAGTGGCACGGCTTCACCTTCCATTATCGGAACGAGATCGAATTCGAGCTGCTGTCCCGCGAGATCTTCGAGGGCGGCGAGTATGAGTTTGCCTGCGACCGGACTGACCCCACCATCCTGGACTGCGGAAGCCACATTGGCCTGTCCGTCGCATGGTTCAAGCAGCGCTTCCCGAAGGCTCGGATCATCGCGTTCGAGCCGGATCCCCAGTCCTTCCAGCTCCTGCAGACCAATGTCGCCATCAATGGATTCGAAGGCGTCGAGCTGCTGAATTTCGCGCTCGCGTCGGGAAGGGGCAGCGCCTCCTTCTACGGCGACTTCGACGTGGCCGCTCCCACGGCCTCGGCCCACTCACTTCGCCGGGATTGGGGCGCCCAGAGATCCGGCCAATCCATTCTCGTGAACACCGTCCCTCTGGCCGACTACATCACCGGCCCGATCGATTATCTCAAGGTCGACATCGAGGGGGCCGAGCTGGAGGTCATGACGTCGATTGAGCTCTGCCTTCACCTGGTCCGGGCAGTCGGCCTCGAGTTTCACGGAACCGGCTCTCGGGCCGGCGCCGACGAGGCGGAGCTTGTCCGCCTGCTCCGCGTTGGCGGGTTCCAGGTGACGGTCTCCCCCAAGTCGCGCGCCATCTTCCCGCCGGAGATCAGCGGCTGGGTGGACAGGGTGCAACCCTACGTCTCAGTGATTCAGGCGGCCCGAACGCCGTAACGGCGGATCACCGTCTTATTCACGGAGGCTTCACGCCTCGAATCGATACTTCTCCTGAGGCATCGAGGTGGCGGCAAGGTCGTCGCTCGATGGGCGCCGAGGCCCCACATCTACCCTTATCCGGAGCTTGCCATGACAGCCAGTCGCCGCGTCAGGTCCAGCCTGCCCCTGGTCGCTCTCCTCGCGCTCGGCGCCGTGGCGTCGGCGCAGGCCCAGGGCATCGAGTCTCCCCGGGTCCCCGTTCGGACCGCCATCAAGGAGCTCACCACGCTGCGCGCCGAGTACGCTGATCTGTACAACAAGAAGGACGTGGCCGCCATCACGGCGATGTATCTGCCCGATGCGGTGATGCTTCGGGCCGATGGGAAGACCCTGCTCGGTCGGTCGGCCATCGGCAAGGCGATGGCCGACGAAGCGCCGACCTGGCAGCAGATCGACATCGCGTCCGACACCATGCGGGTGTTCGGCAATACCGCGTGGGACATGGGCACCCTGACCAGCCGGTCGCCGGAGGGCAACGCGACCGTCAGCCACTATCTGGTCGTGCTCCGCCGCGGGGTGGACAACTGGAAGGTGAGCAGCCTGGCGGTGGTGGCGGAGCCGCAGGTGACGGCCACAAAGTAGCTGTCGCTCAGGGCACCGGCCGGGTTGGCCAAGAGCCTTCGAGCTGGTCTTCGTGGGCTCGAGCCGGAGCCCGAGCACCAGCAATCGAGGCCCGGGGATTCAATCCCCGGGCCTCGAATCGTCGTTGGCCGACCTCCCTCCCCAGCCTCGAAAAACGACGTGCCTCGAGTGAACTGGATGACGCAGGTAGCCAGACGCTGCCGCATCCTCCCGCATGCCCGCCTCTTGCGTCCCCGCCACCGCCGAGACGAACGTATGGGCATGGTCGCCCCGCTCTACTATACCGCGGACATGGTTCGCGCTCTGCCCGACGACGGCAACCGCTACGAAGTGGTGTACGGCGAGCTGCTCGTGACGCCGGCACCCCGGCCGTGGCACGAGATCGTCCAGACTCGCCTGCTGGTGGCCATCGCAGCCTACCTCCAGCGGTACCCTGTGGGCGAGGTACTCGGGTCCCGGGCCGATATCTCCTGGGGCCCCGATGTCCTGGTTTCGCCCGATGTCTTCGTGGTGCCTCTGGAGCAGGCCAGGACGCTCGACTGGTCCAAGATGCGGGACCTGCTCCTGGTGGCCGAGATCCTGAGTGCCTCCAGTGCCCAGTACGACCGCTTCGTCAAACGGCGCCGGTATCAGGAGGCCGGCATCCCGCTCTATTGGATCGTGGATGCCGACGAGCACCAGGTGGAGATCTGGACTCCGGCCGACGCCTTCCCCCGCTTCGAGCGCGAGCGGCTCGTGTGGATCCCGCCGGGTGCAGCCGAACCCTTCTCGATCACGATCGCCGAGCTCCTCCGTCCGGTCTGAGTGTCCCGTAGCCCAAGCGATGAAGCCCCGCGGCGGACGGAGCTCACGGGCCGGGCATTTGCAATCTGAGCTCAGAAGCCCAGAGGACCGGGAATGCGCCAGCGAACCGAGCTGGAGACCGGCCAGCTCCAGTTCTCGTGGAGCGGCGGACCCTGCGGAGGGTTGTTCTGTCGGCCGAAGGAGCCCCAGGAGCCATTGAACCGAACAATGAACGCCGCTCCGGGAGCTTCCGTCATGGGCTGCTCTACCTCGCCCAGGTTCGGCGGCGACTCGGCCAGGTAGCGGAAGCGGCTGTCACCGGCGTGCTTGGGCGCGGCGTAGTAATTCCAGAACTCGGTCGGGAAGAACTCGTGACTTCCGTGCTCGACGTAGACCACCGGGTGGGTGAACGCGGCAGTAGTCGGATCGCGGTACATACGGACGACGTTGTTCTGCGCCCGGGCGATCTGATCCTCGCGTGGCAGCCACAACCTGTTCACCAGGTTGAGCGCCGGGTCGTAGCGGCCGCGGAGCTCGAGGACATCCGACTCCGCGGCATGACAACCGGTGGCCGCGGCGATGTCGAATCGGAACTCGATGCCGTGGGCATAGTGCAGCACGCTGACCGCTCTCTGGGCCAGGGGGTCGTAGATGACCTGGACCGAGGCCCAGTCTCCCTCATGGTCACCGAAGTCGAGCGCCGCGTTCGCGTGACTGTACCCGAAGAACTGCCAGTACTCGACCTTGTAGTACAGCCGGGAGGGGTCGAGGCGCGCTGACGTTTCGCGATATGGGACCACGTGACCGTACAGGCCGACGTTGCGGCGGGTGAGCACCTCGGCCCAATCCGCGCCGTGACGCGCGGGGTGGCTCCGGCGATCTCCCGGCACGTTTTCCACCGGATTGAGATGGTAGCGGCTCAGACCAGGCGACGATACGACGCTCGACGCATCGAACAGCAGGCTGCTGGGATTCGCCGCCAGGTCCGCGTGGGTAATGTGGGGTAACCCGTCCTCGTCACGGCTCGCCAACAGCTCCGACTGCTGAATGAACCAGAGCGCATCCGTCGGACTGTATGGCTCGTCCGTCAGGTCGCCGTCGACGTAGTCGCGGGAAAAGCGTAAGAAGGGGCGATAGGCATCGAGCAGGAAGCGCTCGTCGCCATCGCTCAGCCCGTCGCCGTCGCTGTCGGGAGCGCCGGCATCGGTAGCCCCCGCGAGGCGTTCGATTCGATTCGGCATCGATGTGATCTCGACCGGACAGGGGCCTGACGAGGCCGGTCTCGATTCCTGCCGCCAGTCGTCGCCGGGGATCAGCGCCACGGCCACGATGACCGGAAGCGCGCGAGCTACGATGGCCATTGGGTGCGTCTTCATAATGGCGGGGAAAGATACAACCTCCGTCGTGGTGAACAGCCATCGGGGTGTCTCCTGATCCCAGCCCATTGAACGGAGCCCGACCTGCGCCATTGGCGTGAACGTCACCCTGCCTATTGGATTCCGCGGCCGGCAAAGAAAGCGAACCAGGTCCAGTCGACGAGCGCATGGGTGAGCGCTGAAGCGGTAATGCTGCGGGTCACCTGGTATACGTGGCCGTACGCCAGGCCCGCCATTGACGCGAGTAGCGCGTAGGACCAATTGGGCGAGGGAGGGTGGCCGAGGTGAAAGAGGCCGAAGATCAGGGATGCGCCGAGCAGACCCGCCTTCGCTCCGACGAGCTGCTCCAGACTCTGCTGCAGCAGGCCTCGGAAGGCCAACTCCTCCGGAAGTGCGATGCAGAAGAAGAAGATCCCCGCGACCGCGAGGGCTGCGTAAGGCGACCGCACGCCGAGGCCGGGAGCGAGAAAGCCCAAGAGCCAGCCGAGTGGGATCGCCACGGCGCCAAAGGCCGCGAAGGACGCGATCGCCAAGCCCACTTGCCGACTCGGGAGGCCGAGCCGATAGCCGAACCCCGGGGTCGGGCGATAGATCAGTACGATGGAGAGGCCGAGGTTCGCGGGGACGATCCCGGTGAGCGCCTCAGGGTAGATCGGGAGGAGGCCCTGCCCGGGAGGCGGCAGCACCGAAAGGCTCAGTGGCAGGGCAAAGCCCAGGAACAGCGCCAGCAGACGAGCGGGCGAGAGCGGGGCGCCAGCGGTACCCGCAAGAACCAGCGCCAGCAGCAGATACGCTCCCCAGATCGAGATCACTAGTGCGCGATTGGTCTGGTAGAGCAATTCCGCGAGCACGACCGGAGTCATCGCTAACGCCCAGATGAGCGTTGCGCCCAGCCAATCGCGCCGAAGCCGTCGGCCGGCCCACGAGACGAATGTGGGACTCGCCAACGAAACCATCGGTGCCAGCGCTGCCGCGGCCACCGTCAGCTGTCGAACCGTCAGCGACACACTAGGTGCCTATCGGGCCTTGCATTGCCCTCCCGGGCTCGAGCCACTGCTGGGGTTTGGATGGGTCATACCTCACGACTAAGCCAACGGAGCCCAAGGTGCAGCAAGCCACTGGCCGAGACTAGCACTTGTGGCCTCGAGGCCACTGTAACACGGGTTACATTGCCGCCACGAACGCGCGGGCGATTGTGCTCTTGCGCACCGTGGGCGAGCTGTAGGCCTGCTACGTTCCGTCGCTCAATTCAAGCTCTACCGGAGTGTCGGTATGGGGACATCCTGGCAACCCTCGCGCACCTTGCCGTTCCTTGCGCTCGCCGCGCTGTCGCTGCCGCTCAGCACGGCACGAGCCCAGGGGGCCACGGCCAATGGCTGGTCGGCCGTCGAACAGATCTTGGGCCAGAAAGGCACGCCGCAACCCGGTGACGTCATGCGGTTTGGCTTCCCCCGTTCGGACCTCCACGTCACGGTCGGCGGCGTCGCACTCAAGCCGGCGCTGGCGCTGGGCGGGTGGGTGGCATTCAAGCGCACCGGCCGCGAGGCCATCGCCATGGGCGACCTCGTGCTCACGGAGGACGAGGTCGGCCCCGTCATGAAGCGG
>DATEJD010000070.1:0-7427 GCA_035278325.1 Gemmatimonadales bacterium
GCTTTCGCCCTATCGCCCTTTCGCCCTATCGTCCTATCGTCCTTTCCGACCGTCCGACCGTCTGACCGTCCGACCGTCCACTTCACATACTCCCTCAAACCTTCCCGGCCGCCTTCTCTCCCGAACCCGCTCTCGCGATACCCGCCGAACCCGCTCGCCGCGTCGAACACGTTGGTGCAGTTGATCCAGACGGTGCCGGCCTGAAGCTTGGGCGCGATGTCCAGCGCGAGGTTGATGTTCTCGGTCCAGAGGCTGGCCGCGAGGCCGTAGCGGGTGTTGTTGGCCAGCTCCACCGCCTCGACCGGCGTGCGGAACGTCATCAGCACCACCACCGGCCCGAAGATCTCGACCTGGGCCACCGTGGCCGCCGGCGCGACCTGGGTGAACAGGGTCGGCGGATAAAACCAGCCGTCCGCGGGACAGCTCCAGGACGGCTGCCACAGCTCGGCGCCCTCCTCCTGCCCGCGCCGTACCAGCTCCTGGATCTTTTGCAGCTGGACCGGCGCGATGATCGCGCCCATGTCCACCGCCTTGTCCAGCGGGTCGCCGATGCGGAGCGTCTCCATCCGGGCCTTGAGCTTGGCGACCAGCCGCTCGGCCACGCCCTCCTGCACCAGGATGCGCGACCCGGCGCAGCACACCTGGCCCTGGTTGAACCAGATCGCGTCCACGACGCCTTCGACCACGCTGTCGAGATCGGCGTCGGGAAACACGATGAAGGGCGACTTCCCACCCAATTCGAGCGAGAGCTTCTTGCCGCTCCCCGCGGTCGCTGTCCGGATGATGCGGCCGACTTCGGTCGAGCCGGTGAAGGCGATCTTGTCCACGCCCGTGTGGGTCACGATCGCCTCACCGGTGCGGCCGTCGCCGGTCACGATGTTGACCACCCCGGGCGGGAGCCCCACTTCGGCGCACAGCTCCGCGAAGCGGAGCGCCGTGAGCGAGGTGAACTCCGCGGGCTTGAGCACCACCGTGTTCCCCATGGCCAGGGCTGGCGCGATCTTCCATGCCAGCATGAGCAGCGGGAAGTTCCACGGAATGATCTGCCCGATGACGCCGACCGGCTCCCGGCCGGGCAGCTCGCCGGCCATGAGCTGGGCCCACCCGGCGTGATGGTAGAAGTGCCGCGCCACCAGCGGCACGTCGATGTCGCGTGACTCCCGGATCGGCTTGCCGTTGTCGAGCGACTCGAGCACGGCGAAGAGCCGGCTGTGCTTCTGGACCTGCCTGGCCAGCGCATAGAGATAGCGGGCCCGGGCGTGCCCCCCGATCTCCCACCATCCCGCCTGCGCGCCCCGCGCCGCGCGGACCGCTCGGTCCACCTCGGCAGGGCTCGCCTGGGTAAGCCGGGCGAGCGGCTTGCCGGTGGCAGGGTTGAGGGTCTCGAACGTGTCGCTGCCAGGCTCGGTCCATCGCCCACCGATGAACAGCCCGAACCGCCGGCCGTGCTGGTCCAGCCAGGCGTGCGCCGGTGCCGCCGCTTCGGGAGCGGGGCCGTAGGCCATGTTTTCGAAGATCTCGGGAATGGAAGCCATTGGGGACCTCTCGATGCCTCCTCATCCGAGCGGAGCGAGGGACCTGCCTGGGCCGAGTTCAAGCTCGGGTTGAGCAGGTCCCTCGCTCCGCTCGGGATGAGACGGGCCCGTCGGGATGACGCGGGCCCGTCGGGATGAGGCGGGCTCGTCGGGACGAGGCGGGCCCTTCGGAATGACGCTGGCCCTCCGTGAGGAGGCGGGCCCTACCCTGTCGGATGCCGGTGCGCCGCCGAGTATCGGCCGGTGACGAAATGCTCGAGCTGCCGCTCGATGTCGGTCAGGAGCGAGCTGGCGCCGAAGCGGAACAGATCGGGCCGGAGCCAGCGATCACCCAGCTCGTCCTTGATCAGCGCCAGCCACTCGAGCGACTCCTTGGCCGATCGGATCCCGCCCGCCGGCTTGAGCCCGACCAGGTGCCCGGTCCGCTCGCGGTACTCCCGGATCGCGCGTGCCATCACCAGCCCCACCGGCAGGGTGGCGTTGACACTCTCTTTGCCGGTCGATGTCTTGATGAAGTCGGCGCCCGCCATCATGCACACCAGGCTGGCCCGCGCGACCGTGCGGAGGGTGCCCAGCTCGCCCGTCGCGAGGATGGTCTTGATGTGCGCGTCGCCGCAGGCCTCCCGCATGGCGCGCACTTCATCATAGAGCTCGCGCCAGTTCTCGGTGAGGGCATGAGCCCGGGTGATGACGACGTCGATCTCCTCGGCCCCCGCCGCCACCGACGCGCGAATCTCGCCCAGTCGCTGGGTGAACGGCGAGAGCCCGGCGGGAAATCCGGTCGACACCGCGGCCACCGGGATTCCCGAGCCCTCGAGCGCATCCACCGCGGTCTCGACGAAGGTGTGATACACGCACACCGCGCCCACCCGGATCGGGAGCTGGCCTGCCCCCATGGCCTCGAGCAGGTCCTCCCGCACCGGGCGGCGCGCCTTGGCGCAGAGGCGGCGCACCCGGCCGGGCGTGTCGTCGCCCGAGAGCGTGGTGAGGTCCATCAGGGTGACCGCCCGGAGCAGCCAGGCCGCCTGCCATTGCTTCTTCACGGTGCGCCGGGTCCGGAGGGTAGCGGCGCGCCGCTCGACCGCGCTCCGGTTGACGCGGACCTCCTCGACCCAGTCCAGCTCGAGGGGCATCCCCGGGTTGCGGGGGCGGACGGGAACATCGAACGGGGCGGTGGTCGACGGTGCCACGGCGCCCCGCTGAAGGGGATCGGCCATGATGGAGAACATACTCCATGAACCGATCCCGGCGCTATTCCGTAGGCGCCTACATTGGGGCGGCCACCGGTACCGGAGTGAGACGGCGATTCTGCGTGCCGTCGCCCAGTTGGCCCCAGGTATTGTCACCCCAGCAGTACACGAGCTTGTCGCCCGTCAGGGCGCAGGTGTGGAGGCCCAGGATACCGGTGGTGACGTTGGTGAATGCGATCCCCCCGAGTACACGGACCGGTTTCGTGCTGCTGGCGGTCGTGCCGTCGCCGTTGCCGCCGGAGAGATTCCGACCCCAGCAGAAGGCCACGTTCGCCGTGGTCACGCCGCAGGTGTGGTAATAACCAGCGTCCACATGCTGCCATAGACGACCGCCGGCCACCGCGACCGGTGTGCTCGAGGACGTGCGGGTACCATTGCCCAACTCGCCTTCGCCGCCGAAACCCCAGCAGTAGGCCCGGTCGTCCGTCGTAACGCCGCAGGCGTGCGGATTGTCGCTCACCTCGTGCTGCTCATCCTGGAACCCCCCGCCGCCCGCGACGACGTCGCGGAAGGCGTGCCCGCCGGGAACGGCGGCCGGCTTCGGCGTGGCGCCGACGCCCGAGATACCGACGCCCCAACAATAGGCTTTATTACCGGTGGTCACGCCGCAGGTGTAGTGCCCCCCGGCGACCACACGACGCCAGAGCAGACCACCCGCGATGCGAACGGGCGTCAGCGAGAACCCCCCGCCGGTCCCGAGCTGGCCGAAGTTGTTGTTGACCCCCCAGCAATACCCGATGTCGGCGGGGGTCACCGCGCAGGTGTGGTCGTAGCCGGCGGTCACGTTGCGGAATCGGCGGCCACCCGGAACTGCCGTGGGCGTCGTTCCGTAGATGCTCCCCCAGCAGTAGGCGAGCTCGTCCGTCGCGATGCCGCAGGTGTGCTCGGAGCCGGCGCTGATTTGCACGAAGTGGCGCCCGCCCTTTACCAGCACCGGCTTCAGCCGGATGGTGTTCGTCCCATCCCCCAGCTGGCCTTCCAGGTTGCTGCCCCAGCACCAGGCGGTCTCATCAGAGGCGATGCCGCAGGTGTGGTCGCCCCCAGCGGTAATAGCGATGAACTTGAGCGCCACCGCCGCGGTGGTCACGGCCGCTTCGGAACGGGCCGGCGCCGTGGGTGCGCTGGCGTCCTCCTGGCAGGCCGCCACAGCGAACAACGAGACGAGCAGCCCCAAGGCTCGGCGGCGGCAAACGGAACATGGCATGAGGCACCCCTCCGAATGAGTTGCTGCATCGAAGACAGACGCGGGAGGTCCCGCGCCGACCAGCAGACCCAGTTAAGGCCACCCGCGAGCTCCGCGGATGACCCGAAGGTGCACATCGCCCGTCAAGCCGATTTCAAGTCCGGAGGCAGAGTCAGACGTAGCGGGCCAGCATCCGATGCCGCTGGACCAGCTCGGGGTCCTTGAACATCGAGATCAGCACGGCGCCGGCCACGAAGCCGCCTACATGGGCCCAGAACGCCACGCCGCCTTCCCCGCGCGCGGCACTCCCGCCCAGCAGCTGGAGCAGGAACCAGTAGCCCAGCATCAGGTATGCGGGCACCACGATCCGGGTAACGAACACGAACAGGAACACCAGCATGTGTACCCGGACCCGCGGATACAGGATTACGTACGCGCCCATCACGCCGCTGATCGCACCCGAGGCCCCCACCATGGGCACGATGCTGCCCGGACTCACGAACGTCTGCGTCGCGGCGGCCGCGAGACCGCACAGGATATAGAAGCCGAGATACCGCCCGTGCCCCATCGAGTCTTCGACGTTGTTCCCGAACACCCACAGGAACCACATGTTGCCGATCAGGTGCAGCCAGCCGCCGTGGAGGAACATCGAGGTGAGTGGGGTGAACCAGTGGCGTTCGACGCCGAGGACGCACACCTCGCCCGGGCTGAGCGGGACCTGCGTGCCGGGTACCACGCGCCCCAGGAACTCACCGGGAATGAGTCCCAGCTCGCACACCGACCGTGCGAGCGCGGGGTCCGCGCCCATCCCCTGAATCAGGATCCACACCGCGACGTTCGCCGCGATGATGAGCAGCGTCACGACCGGGGTAGCGAGCGTGGGGTTGTCGTCGCGGTAGGGAATCATGGGGAGAGAATATAGGGGGCGGATGCTCCCGGTCGCTCGACCGGAAGCACCCGCCCCCTATGACGCCGTCATGCCTGGATGGGTCGGCCCAACCGGCCGGCCGTCAGAGGGCTCGGCGTCCCTGCAGGAGCTGCATGATGGCCAGCACAACCGCGATGACCAGCAGCACGTGGATGAACCCGCCCAGCGTGTACGAGGTGACCACGCCAAGCAGCCACAGCACCAGCAGGATCACGAAGATGGTCCACAGCATTCTGCCCTCCTCGAGTTCATAAGCTGCCAGCGGTCCCCCAAACGGCCCACGGAGCATATCAGGCCTGCCGTTCGGCCGTCGTGAGCCGTGTCACGAGGTCCAATTGCCGCCATTTTGGCAGCTTTCCGGGGTACGGCAGTTGCACCCGCGGCCGCTATCCGTCGGCACCGGCAGACACTTAGGCGGTCCCGACAACCCAAGCCTCTACTCGGAGTCGACATGGCTTCCAAGATCATCGGAATTGACCTCGGCACGACCAACTCGGTCGTCGCCGTCATGGAGGGTGGCGATCCGGTCGTCATCCCCAACGCCGAGGGCGGCCGCACCACGCCGTCCGTCGTCGCGTTTACCAAGGAAGGGGAGCGGCTGGTCGGCCAGGTGGCCAAGCGCCAGGCCGTCACCAACCCCAAGCGCACCGTCTTCTCCATCAAGCGGTTCATGGGCCGCCGGCTCAACGAGATCCCGGAAGAGATCAAGCGGGTGCCCTACGAAGTCGTGGGTGGGCCCAACGGCCTCGCGGCGGTCAAGATCGACGGCAAGACCTACACGCCGCCCGAGATCTCCGCGATGATCCTGCAGAAGATGAAGCAGACCGCGGAAGACTACCTGGGCCACACGGTGGATAAGGCGGTCATCACCGTGCCCGCCTACTTCAACGATGCCCAGCGGCAGGCCACCAAGGACGCCGGCAAGATCGCCGGCCTGGACGTGCAGCGCATCATCAACGAGCCCACGGCCGCGGCCCTGGCCTACGGTCTGGACAAGAAGAAGGAAGAGAAGGTCGCCGTGTTCGACCTGGGCGGCGGCACCTACGACATCAGCGTGCTCGAGCTCGCCGAGGGCGTGTTCGAGGTGAAGAGCACCAACGGCGACACCCACCTCGGTGGCGACGACTTCGACCAGCGCCTGATCGACTGGCTGGTCACCGAGTTCAAGAAGGACCAGGGCATCGACCTCTCCAAGGACCCGATGGCGCTCCAGCGCCTCAAGGAGGCCGCGGAGAAGGCCAAGATGGAGCTCTCGAGCACCACGCAGACCGACATCAATCTGCCGTTCATCACGGCCGACCAGTCGGGGCCGAAGCATCTGAACATGACGCTCACCCGCGCCAAGTTCGAGCAGCTGGTGGACGACCTGATTCAGCGCACCATCCCGCCCATGCAGCAGGCGCTCAAGGACGCGGGCCTCGACCCCAAGTCGATCGATGAGGTGATCCTGGTCGGCGGCTCTACCCGCATCCCGAAGATTCAGCAGATCGTGAAGGACTTCTTCGGGAAGGAGCCCAACAAGTCGGTCAACCCGGACGAGGTCGTCGCCATCGGCGCGGCCATTCAGGGCGGCGTGCTGGGCGGCGAGGTGAAGGACGTGCTGCTGCTCGACGTGACTCCGCTCTCGCTCGGCATCGAGACGCTGGGCGGTGTCACCACCGTGCTGATCCCGCGGAACACCACGATCCCGACCAAGAAGTCGGAGACCTTCTCCACCGCCGAGGACAACCAGACCACGGTGGAGATCCACGTGCTCCAGGGCGAGCGGCAGATGGCTCAGGACAACCGGACCATCGGCAAGTTCCAGCTCACCGGCATTCCGCCCGCTCCGCGAGGCATGCCGCAGGTCGAGGTCGGGTTCGACATCGACGCCAACGGCATCCTGCACGTGTCGGCCAAGGACAAGGCGACCAATAAGGAGCAGAAGATCCGGATCGAGGCCTCCAGCGGCCTGAGCGACACCGAGATCGACCGCATGGTCAAGTCCGCCGAGCAGCACGCGTCGGAGGACAAGAGCCGTCGGGAGCAGATCGAGCAGCGGAACCAGCTCGACAGCCTCATCTACCGGGTCGAGAAGGACAGCAAGGAGTGGGTCGACCGGCTGCCGGCCGACGCCAAGAGCCGGCTGGATGCGGCTCTCGAGGGCGCCAAGCAGGCCCTCCGGGGCGGCGATCCGGACACGATCCGGCGCGCGCTCGACGAGCTCAACGCCGCCTACTCCGCGGCCGGCGCCACGCTGTACCAGGGCGCCCAGGCCCAGGGCGGCGAGCCAAGCGGCGGGGCCACGGGTCAACAGCCCGGCGGTCAGACCCCTGGTCAGGAGGACGTGGTCGAGGCCGACTACGAGATCGTGGACGACAAGAAGTGACGTCGGGGCCGAAAGGCCCACGACGTCACCCTGAGCGAAGCGAAGGGGGCATGCGTTGGGGCATGCCCCCTTCACTGCGTTCAGGGTGACTCCCCCGCGCAGGGTGACTCCCCCACGCCCCGCTCGCAAACTTCAGACGTACAGCCGCCGCAGCATCTCCGCC
>DATEJD010000071.1:0-23272 GCA_035278325.1 Gemmatimonadales bacterium
GTCCCTCGCTGCGCTCGGGATGAGGCCCCGCCCCAACCTACCGCCCCTTCCGCCTGTCCGCCTCCCGTCAGCTCGAAAACCCGATGCCCATCCGCTCCAGCACGCGCAGCATGAGGCCGGGCGGCTCTCCCGCGTCCACCCGGCGGAGCGCGCGAGTCACCGCCGCCACGGACCAGCGCCGGAGCGGCTCGGGCGGATAAGGGAACGGTTTCCTTTTCACCAGCGACAGCTCGAGCAGCTCGCTCGGACGGTCCAGCGCGAGATGCGCGAGGATACGCCCGGCGAGCCGAGTGGTGCCGAGTCCGTGGCCGGTGTAGCCCAGCCCGTAACAGATCCGTCCCGCGAGCGCGCGACCGAAGTACGGCGTCATGCGGGTCGTGGAGCAGATCGGTCCGCCCCAGGCATAGGGAAACTCGAGCCCCGCCAAGGCGGGGAAGTGGCGCCGAAAGCTTTCGCGCAGGGCCGCATAGTGGGGCGGGGAGTGGTCGCACGAGGGCGCCACCCGATTGCCCGGGTAATACGCGGCCTCGCTGGTGCCCCACAGGATCCGGTTGTCCGCGGTGAGACGGTAGTAGTTGAAGAAGGTCCGACCATCGGTGACCCCCTGACGCCCGCGCCAACCGATCGCCTCGTGCTGCGCGGCGGTCAGCGGGTCGCTCACCAGGATGTAGTCGTATAGCGGGATGAAGCGGCGGGTCACGGCAGGCAGCAGATGGTGGGTGTAGGCGCTGGTCGCGAGCACGACGCGTCTGGCGGTGAGGGCGCCGCGCGCGGTCCGGATCCGCGTCGCCGCGCCGGCCGGCTCGACCGCGAGCACGTGGCTCCGCTCCCACACCCGCACGCCCAGCCGCTCGGCCTCGACCCTGAGCCCATCCACCAGCTTGACGGGATCCAGAATCCCCCCGCCGGTCACCCGCACGCCCCCGAGATAAAGGGGCGAGTGGATCTCGGCGCGAACGGCATCGGCGTCGAGCAGGTGGAAGGAGTCGAGCCCCAGCGACCGGGCGATCTCCACCGTTCGCCGGGCCTCCTCCGCCTGGCTCGGCGTGAGCGCCACCATCAGGCGCCCGGTCGGCTCGTAGTCGCACCGAATGCCGCGAGCCTCGAGGAACGCGGTCAGCTCCGCGACGTTGGCTTCGCCCAGGCGGGCGAGGACTCGGGCTTCCTCCTCGCCGAAGTGCTCGATCGCGAGGCCGTGCCCGTGGTCCACGGTCTCGGACAGCATGCCGGCATTGCGGCCGCTGGCGCCGTGCGCGGCCAGCCCCTGCTCGACCACGCCCACCGTGAGCGCGGGGTCGAGCGTCTTGAGGAACAGCGCGGTCCACAGGCCCGTGAGGCCCGCGCCCACGATGCCGACGTCCACCGCCTCCGCTCCGGACAGCTCGGTCCAGCCACGCGGCGTGCGCCGGGCGAGCCAGAAGCAGGCCTGCTCGATGGGGTCCGTCATGAGAATGGGATCAGGCCAGCGGCGTAACGGCCATTCCGCGCTGGCGGAGGGTGCGCTGCTGCCACAGGACGGTGGCACCCAGGGCGAGCAGCGACGCCAGCAGGATCGCGGTAGCCAGCACGTTGATCTGCGGCGGGAACGCGGCCCGCCGGGCGCCGTAGACGTAGAGCGGGTAGGTGATCCGGTTGCCGGCGTTGAACAGCGTGATGATGAAATCGTCCAGCGAGAGCGCGAAGGCGAGCATCGCCGCGGCCACGATGCCGGGCGCGATGATCGGCAGCGTCACCTTGAAGAACACCCGGAACGGCGTCGCGCCCAGGTCCATCGCCGCCTCCTCCAGGGTCCAGTCGAAGCCGCGGATTCTCGCCCGCACGGTGAGCGCCACGTAGCTCACCGAGAACATGATGTGGGCGATGACGATGGTATTGAAGCCGGTCCGCGTATTGAGGTCGAGGAACAGGGAGAGCAGCGAGGAGCCCAGGACCACCTCGGGCGTCGTGAGCGGAAGCACCAGCAGCAGGTTGACCACGCCGCTCCCGCGGAACTTGTAGCGGGTGAGCGCGAGCGCGATGAGGGTCCCGAACACGGTGGCCACCGCGGTGGAGAGCGCCGCCACCCGGAGGCTCAGCTTCATCGACTCGTACAGCGCCTCGTAGGCGAACGGGTTCTTCCAGGCATCGAGGGAGAACGCCTTCCAGACGAAGTTGAACTTCCCCGCCGGCTTGTTGAAGCTGTACAGCACGATCACGAAGATCGGCAGGAAGAGATAGGCCAGCACCAGAATGGCCACGCTGTCCATGAGCCAGCGGCTGAGCCGGCGCATCAGGCCAGCTCCTCGGTCCCGAGCACCCGGGCATAGGCCAGGACGCCGATGGTGATCACCGCCATCAGGACGAACGAGAGCGAGGCGGCCAGCGGATAGTCGCGTACCTCGAGGAACTGGTTCTGGATCACCGTGCCGATCATCTGCTGGTTGGGGCTCCCCAGGAGCTGCGCGTTGATGAAATCGCCCATGGCCGGAATGAAGGTGAGCAGGCTGCCGGCGAACACGCCCGGGAGCGAGAGCGGGAGCACCACCTTCCGGAACGCGGCGACCGGCGTCGAGTACAGATCCTCGGCGGCCTCCACCAGGCGCCGGTCGATCTTTTCCAGGCTCACATAGATCGGCAGGATCATGAAGGGCAGGAAATTGTACGTGAGCCCGCCGATCACGGCGATCGCCGTGTCCAGGAGTCGGCCGCCGTCACTCAGGATACGGAGCGACTGGAGCAGCCAGACCGCCGGGCCGCCGTCGTTGAGAATCGTCTTCCACGCGAAGGTGCGCACCAGGAAGGTGGTGAAGAATGGCAGCACCACCAGGCCAAGCAGCAGGTTCTTGAGCCTGCCGGAGCGGAAGGCGATGAAATACGCCAGCGGATAGCCCATCGCCAGCGCGATGAGGGTCGCCGTCAGCGCGTAGCGGAACGAGCGGAAGAAGTGGACGCCGTAGTTGGTGAGGGCCTTGTGGTACGCCGGCCAGCCCCCCTCGGCGCCCGACAAGGAGGTCTGGGCCAGGGTGATCGTGGGGACAACGAAGAACACGAGGAGCCAGAGCACACCGGGTGCCACCAGCAGGTAGGGGGCGAGGCGACTGCGCCTCGACCCCCCGGATGCAGTACCGGCCATGAGCTCCTACGCGCCGATGGCGTCCTGGAAGATGCGGTTGAACTCGGTGTCTTCGGCGTCGGTGAGCCCGCGGAACACGTGCAGCCTCGAGCGCAGCTCGTCGGGCGGATTGACCAGCGGGCTCTTGGCGAGATCGGGGGCGATCTTCTCCAGCTCGGCGCCGGTCCCCTTGGCGGCCGAGAGGTAGGGTGCGCCGGCCACGATCTGCGCGGAATGCTTGGGATCGTACACGTAGTTGATCCACGCCATGGCCTCGTCCTTCCGGTCCGAGGTCTTGGGGATCATCATGTTGTCCGAGTAGAGCATCGCGCCCTCCTTGGGCGCGATCCAGCGGAGGTCCGGGTTGTCGGCGGCAAGACCCTGGATGTCCCCCGACCACGCGAAGGCGATGGCGATGTTCCCCGACGCCAGGTCCTCGGCGTAGTCGTTGCCGGTGAACTTCCGGATCTGGCCGCTGGTCCGGGCCTTCTTGATCTTGGCCGCGGCGGCCTCGACGTCCGCCTTGGTGGCCTTGGCGGGATCCTTGCCCATCCCCAGCATGACCAGGCCGAGGGTGTCCCGCATCTCGGTCAGCATCGTGACCTGTCCCTTGTACTTGGGATCGAAGATGTCGTTGATGCTGGTGAGCTCCTTGCCGGTCTTCTTCGGATTGTAGCCGACGCCGGTCATGCCCGAAAGCCACGGCACGCTGTACTTGCGGCCGGCATCGAAGCTCACGTCCTTCACGGTGTCGACCAGGTTCGCCCGGTTGGGGAACTTGGCGTCATCCAGCGCCGCCACGTAGCCCAGGTTGATGAGCCGCCCGGCCATCCAGTCGGTGAGCACGATGATGTCGCGGTCGATGGTCTGGTTCCGCTTGAGCGGCTCGTCGATCTTGGCGAAGAACTCGTTGTTGTCGTTGATGTCTTCGGTGTACTCGGTCTTGATCCCGGTGGCCTTCTCGAAGTCGGGCACGGTCTGCTTGTCGATGTAGAGGGGCCAGTTCGAGATCCGGAGGGTCTTGCCGCTTCCCCCCGCGGCGGCGGACGAATCGCCGGCCGCCATCTTCGCGCCTTCCTTCCCGCCGCCGCACGCGGCGAGCAGGCTGTTCCCCAGCACCAGGCCCCCGGCGCCGAGGGCGGACCGCCGGATGAAGCCGCGTCGGGTGATCGCCGCGCGGAGGAAGGCGTGCAGCTCGGCGTCGCGCGGGTCGGACTCTCGTCGACTCATGGGTAGACTCCTGCTGTAGGACGGTGATGGGGGTGAAACGCGCTCACAACCGTGGCATGCTCGCTCGTTCGACGGTGTGCCGCAGGTCGGGCTCCTCGTCCGGCGCCGGAGCGCCGTCGGTCGGTGGCAGCAGCCGCGCCGCCTCGTAGTCCCAGTCCACCCGCAGCCCGAGGCCGGGCGTGAGCGGCGGCAGCGGTTGCTCCGGCCCGACGTGGGCCACGATCTGGGTCCCGTCGGCCGCGCGCAACGTGCACCGGACGACGGGTCCCTGGAACACGGCGTGCTCGACGGTGCAGGGGACGCCCGGCGCGGCGGCCGGCCCCGTTTCGCTCAGCTTGAGCCGCTCGGGCCGCACCATCACCGTGGCGGCCGCCCCGGCCCGCACCGAGCGGGCGCCCGTCGGCACCGGGATGCAGTGGTTGCCCGCGACCAGCACCGTGGCCCTGCTGCCGGCCGCGTCCTGCACGATGGCCGGGATGAGATTCGCGATCCCGATGAAGTTGGCGACGAAGACCGAGGTGGGCGAGTGGTAGATCTCCTGCGGGCTGCCGATCTGCTCCACGCGGCCCTCGTTCATGACCGCGATCCGGTCCGACATCGTCAGCGCCTCTTCCTGATCGTGCGTCACGTAGATGAACGTGATCCCCACCTCACGCTGAATCCGCTTGAGCTCGATCTGCATCGCCTGGCGGAGCTTGAGGTCGAGCGCCCCGAGCGGCTCGTCCAGCAGCAGCGCGCTCGGATAGTTGGCCAGGGCGCGCGCCAGCGCCACCCGCTGCTGCTGGCCGCCCGAGAGCTGGGCCGGCTTCCGGTCGGCGAAGGCCGTGAGCCGGACCACCTCCAGCAGCTCCCGCACCCGCCGCGCGGTCTCCGCCGGCGCCAGCTTCTGGCTCCGGGGGCCGAACGCGACGTTCTCGGTGACCGTCATGTGGGGAAACAGCGCGTAGTGCTGGAAGACGGTGTTCACGTTGCGGTGGTAGGGCGGGACGCGGGATACGTCCTTTCCCTCGAGCAGGATCTGGCCGGTGGTGGGCTGCTCGAAACCGGCGATCATCCGGAGCGTCGTCGTCTTGCCGCAGCCCGACGGCCCGAGCAGCGAGAAGAACTCACCGCGCTCGATGGCGAAGTTGGCGTCCTGCACCGCGACGTAGGAGCCGAACCGCTTGACCACGTGGTTCAGCGTGATGACCGGATCCCCGGTGGCGGGACGGCCTTGAGCACCAGACGTCGAGACGGCGGCTGCGGCGGAGGCGTTGACGGAAGGCATGTTCGGAGAATGTGCATCCGCGCCGGGGAGTTGACAACCACCGTCCCCAGGCGCAATCTCCTCGTGGCAGCCATCGAGCGACCCCTCCGAGGCCGATAGCATTCCCGACCCCAACACAACACAGGTGACGCCATGAGCACCACCCTCGCCGGCGGCGAGCGGGCGGTGAGCGATCGGCTACTCGGCCGGGCCCAGGAGATCGGGCAGGTCGAGATGAGCCGGCTGCTCGCGCGCACGCCACGCTCGGCCCAGCTGTTCGAGCGGGCCACCCGGACCCTGCCGTTCGGGGTCGTGTCGTCGTTCCAGAAGATGCAGCCCTACCCGATCTACGTGACCCAAGGCCGCGGCAGCCACGTATGGGACCAGGACGGCACCGAATACCTCGACTTCCATTGCGGCTTCGGCGCAATGGTGGTGGGCCACGCGCACCCACGGATCGTCGAGGCCATTCATGAGGCCGCGAGCCGCGGCACGCACTTCGCCGTCACCACCGAGAGCGCCGTCGCGTTCGGTGAGGCGATCTGCCGCCGGTTCAACCTGGAGATGCTGCGCTTCACCAACTCCGGAACCGAAGCCACCATGGATGCCATCCGGGTGGCACGCGCCGCGACCGGGCGCGACGTGGTCTGCAAGATCGAGGGCTCGTACCACGGGCACCACGACAGCGTCATGTTCTCGATCGTGCCCAACGCCGACTTGATGGGCGGACGCGACCGGCCGGGCAGCGCGCCGGTGTCCAAGGGCATGGTGAAGGACGCCGCGAAATACATTCAGGTGGTGCCCTTCAACGACGCCGATCATCTGGAACGGGTGCTCCAGGAGCGGGGCCACGAGATCGCCTGCCTCATCATGGAACCGGCGATGATGAACATCGGCATCGTGGTGCCCCAGCCCGGCTACCTGAAGCGGGTCCGCGAGCTGTGCACCAAGTATGGCGTGGTGTTCATCTTCGACGAGATCAAGACCGGCTTCACCATCGCCGCCGGCGGCGCCACCGAGCGGTTCGGGGTGCAGCCCGATCTCGTCTGTCTGGCCAAGGCTATCTCCGGCGGCCTCCCCGCGGCCGCGTTCGGCGGACGCGAGGACCTGATGCGGCTGATCGAGCGCGGGGTCTCGCAGATGGGGACCTACAACGGCAACCCGCTGGTCTCTCACGTCGGTCTGGTGACCCTGACCGAGGTGCTGACGGCCGACGCGTACCGCCATCTCGCCCGGCTCGGCACCCGGCTGGTCCAGGGTTGCCTGGCCGCCATCGACCGCCACGGGATCCCCGCGCACACGGTCGATCTCGGCGCCAAGGGCTGCGTCTCGTACCGTCCGACGCCGATGAAGGACTACCGCGATTTCCTCGATACCCGGCCCGAGCTGTTCGCGGCCTCGTATCCCTGGCTGCTCAACCGGGGCATCTTCATGACCCCCGGTGATGAGGAGCAGTGGACCCTGTCGGTCCAGCACACCGAGGCGGACGTGGACCGCTACATCGGCGTGTTCGGGGAGTTCTGCGCGGCGTTGGCGGCGTAGAGCGCCGATCGGCAGTTCACCACGGAAGCACGGAAGACACGGAAGAGGACTTTGTGGGTGTGCTGTTCACCCTCGTCTGTCTTCCGTGTCTTCCGTGTCTTCCGTGTCTTCCGTGCTTCCGTGGTGAACTGCCGGTCGCCGGGTGCTCCCGAACAAACCCCGGCACCACTATATTCCCCCCGATGAACCGCTTCGAAGTCGTCGCGCCGTTCGCCCCCGCCGGCGATCAGCCCAAGGCCATCGCCGAGCTCACGGCGGGGCTCGAGCGGGGCGACAAGTACCAGACCCTCCTGGGCGTCACCGGGTCGGGCAAGACCATGACCCTGGCCCACACCATCGCGGGCCACGGCAAGCCCACCCTGGTCCTCTCGCACAACAAGACCCTCGCGGCCCAGCTCTACGGGGAGCTGCGGCAGTTCCTGCCCCGGAACGCGGTCGAGTACTTCGTCTCGTACTACGATTACTACCAGCCCGAGGCCTACGTCCCGTCCACCGACCTCTACATCGAGAAGGACGCCTCGATCAATCAGGACATCGAGAGCCTCCGGCTTCGCGCCACCTCCAGTCTGATGGAGCGCGAGGACGTCGTGATCGTCGCCACCGTGAGCGCCATCTACGGCCTCGGCGATCCGCTCGAGTATCGCAAGCTCATGGTGAACGTCCGGCGGGGCGAGCAGCGCGGGCGGGATGACATCCTGAGTGAGCTGGTCCGGATCCAGTACAGCCGGAACGACGTAGCCTTCGAGCAGGGCACCTTCCGGGTGCGCGGCGATTCGATCGAGATCTTTCCCTCCTACGCCGAGCAGGCCATCCGGATCGAGCTCTGGGGCGACGACGTGGAGCGGATCAGCAAGATCAACCCGCTCACCGGCACCACCATCGCGCAGCTCGAGCAGTGCGCCATCTACCCGGCCAAGCACTTCGTCACCGAGCGCTCCAAGATCGAGCGGGCCGTGGGCCTCATCCGCGCCGAGCTCGCCGAGCGACTGGCCGAGCTCCGCGGGGCAGGGAAGCTGCTCGAGGCGCAGCGGCTCGAGTCGCGCACCAACTTCGACGTCGAGATGCTGCTCGAGGTGGGGACCTGTGCCGGGATCGAGAACTATTCCCGTCACCTGAGCGGCCGGCGGGCGGGCGAGCGGCCCGCCTGCCTGTTCGACTACTTCCCGCCTGATTTCCTGGTCGTGGTCGATGAGTCGCACGTCACCATCCCGCAGATCGGCGGGATGTACAACGGCGACCGGGCCCGGAAGCTCACCCTGGTGGAGTACGGGTTCCGGCTCCCGTCGGCTCTGGACAACCGTCCGCTCCAGTTCGACGAGTTCATGTCGCTGGTGCCGCAGATGATCAACGTGTCCGCCACGCCGGGTGACTTTGAGCTGGGCCTGTCGCAGGGGGCCGTGGTCGAGCAGATCATCCGGCCCACCGGGCTGGTGGACCCCGAGGTGGACATCCGCCCGGTCCGCGGCCAGGTGGACGACCTGCTCAACGAGATCCGGATCCGCGAGGCGCGGCACGAGCGGGTCCTGGTCACCACGCTCACCAAGCGGATGGCCGAAGACCTCACCGACTATCTGCAGCAGGCCGGCGTCCGGGTGCGCTATCTCCACTCCGACATCGACGCCATCGAGCGCATGGAGATTCTCCGCGGCCTCCGGCTGGGCGACTTCGACGTGCTGGTCGGCATCAATCTGCTGCGCGAGGGGCTGGACCTGCCCGAGGTGTCGCTGGTCGCGATCCTCGACGCCGATCAGGAAGGCTTCCTCCGGAGCGACCGGTCGCTGGTGCAGACCATCGGCCGCGCGGCGCGCCACGTGAATGGCCGCGCCGTGATGTACGCCGACCAGATCACCGGCTCGATGCGGCGCGCGCTCGACGAGATGACGCGCCGCCGGACCCTGCAGCAGGAGTTCAACCGGGAGCACGGCATCACCCCGCGCTCGATCGTCAAGTCCATGGAGGAGGTGCGGCTCTCCACCCACGTGGCCGACGCGCGCACCGAGCGGCCCGAGCCCAGGCGCGCCGCCGACAGCGTGGATCTCCACGACCCGGCGCGCCGGGCCGCCTACATCCAGTCGCTCGAGCGTCAGATGCGCGAGGCGGCCGCCAACCTCGAGTTCGAGCTCGCCGCCATGCTCCGCGATCAGCTCAACGATCTGAAGGCCATGGCCGCCCCCGACGTCCGGCGCGGCCCGGCGCCGAGGCTCCGGCGGCACGCGTGATCCGGGAGCTCACCCAGCAGCAGCTCGAGGCCGAAGGCGAGACGCTCGGGCGGTCGCTGCCGCCCGGTGCGGTGCTGGCGTTCGAGGGTGAGCTGGGGGCCGGCAAGACCACTTTCATCCAGGCCATCGCGCGCGGCCTCGGCGTGAGCGGTCCCGCCACCAGCCCGACGTACGCGCTGGTTCATCGGTATCGCGGGCGGCGCGGGCCGGTCTTCCATCTGGACTGCTACCGGCTGCGCACCCCCGACGAGGCGGGCGACCTCGACTGGGAGGGTCTGGTCGCGGAGGGCGACGCGATCCTGGTCGAGTGGCCCGAGCAGGCCGGATCGTGGCTCCCGACCCCGGCCCGGCGCTTTCGGCTTCATCACCTGCCCGACGTGGCCCGACGCGGGCTCGAGGCGCTCTGATGTGGCTCGCGATCGAGACGGCCACCGATCGGGCCTCGATCGCGCTCGGCACGGGGGTCGCCGACGCCGTCGAGCGCAGCATCGTCGGGGCCCGGCGCCATGCCGCCGAGCTCCTGCCGGCGGTCGAGGCCGCGCTCGCCGATGCGGAAGTGAGCCTGTCGGCCATCTCGGGCCTGGTGGTGAGCGACGGCCCCGGCAGCTTTACGGGACTGAGGGTGGGCGCGTCGGTCGCCAAGGCGCTGGCCCACGCGCGGCGGCTTCCGCTCTGGACCGCACCGTCTCTGCTGGTCCGCGCCGCTGGCCTCGCTCACCCGGGCGACACGGTGCTCGCGGTGTCCAACGCCTTGCGAGGCGACGTCTACGCGGCCGCCTATCGGTTCGACGCCGAGGCCATTCGCGAGCTGCTGCCGCCGTCGGTGTATCGCCTGGAGGACGTGATGGGGCGGCGGCTGCCTCTCACCCGGCTGGTCGGCGACGTGCCGCCGCCTCTGGCGCAGTCGCTCGAAGCCGGCCTCGGCCGCGCGCTGGTGACTTCGCCCGAGGGCGCGCCCCGCGCGCGCACGCTGCTGGGCCTGGTGAACCGGCCGGGCGGGGCCACGCCGGCGGAGCAGGTCGAAGGCTGGGAGCCGGTCTACGGTCGGCCGGCCGAAGCGCAGGCTCGATGGGAGATGGCGCATGGACGCCCCCTACCGGATTCGATCGGCCGTATCGGCTGACGCCGAGTCGATGGTCGGCATCGAGCGGCGCGCCTTCAGCGATCCGTGGAGCGAGGCCAGCTTCCGCGAGGCCCTCACCTCGCCGTGGACGTTCGGTCTGGTGGCCGAGACCGGGCGTGGCGTGGCCGGCTATCTGATCGGGCGCGATGTGGGCGGCACGGGCGAGGTGCTCAATCTCGCGGTCGCGCCCGAATTCCGGCGCCGCGGCATCGGGGGGGCGCTCCTGGGCGCGGGCCTCAAGGCGTTTCGCCGTCGCCGCGTCGACGAGGTCTTTCTCGAGGTGCGCGAATCGAACCTGTCGGCTCAGGCACTCTACCTGGGCCACGGGTTCCGGCCGGTCGGGCAGCGGACCTCTTATTACCGCAACCCGCGTGAGAACGCGCTGGTGCTGCGGCTGGAAATGACACAGCGGGCCTGACGCCGCGCGCGAGCGATTTCGGTGTCCGCGGCGCGGGTTTGGTTGACGACGCTTCGCGCGAGGTCTACACTTTCCCCGGGTCCACGATCGTGGCCCCACGCCAGCATCCAGGAGGTGCATGTGAGCCGGAGTCTGAACAAAGCGATCCTGATCGGGAACCTCGGCGCGGACCCGGAAGTCCGCAGCACCTCGAACGGCTCCCGTGTGGCGACCCTGTCCGTCGCCACCAGCCGCCAGTGGAAGAACCAGGCTGGCGAGAAGCAGGAAAAGACCGAGTGGCATCGGGTCATACTGTGGAACAACAAGGGCTCCAACCTCGCCGATATCGCCGAGCGTTACTGCAAGAAGGGCGATAAGGTCTACATCGAGGGGAGCATCGAGTATCGCTCCTGGCAGGACCGCGAGGGCCAGACCAGGTACACCACGGAGATCACCGCCCGCGAGCTCATCATGCTGTCGGGTCGCGGCGAGGGTGCGGAGTCGTTCTCCTCAGCCGCCAAGGTCAGTGCCGCGGCAGGCGCCGCTTCGGCGCCCAAGGGGAAGGAATCGTTCGAGGACTTCCCCGAGGCCCTCGACGCCGAGGACGACGACCTGCCCTTCTGAGTCGGATTGGGCCCGGGAGGCCCGCCGCCGGCCGGGTGCCCCCCGGCCGGGCGGGCCGGCCCGATTCCAGCGGAATAACTCCCGACCCCCCGCCATTCGCCAGAGCCCGCCCCGCCCGGCGCGGCCCCGGCCAAGCGAGACAACTCTAAGTTTGTCATTTAGTTAGGCCTGCGCTCACCGGCCCCCGACCACTGGCGTTGAATTTGCGCCTTCGGCCCCGGAACCGTGGTCCGGTTTCCGATCGCATCTCCATATCCGACACTGAAGTCGCAGGGAGACCCCCGATGCCGCGCTTGTTCCACCGGAAGTGGCTTGGCCTGTTTGCCCTGACCCTGATCCCGGGTCTGGCATCCGCCCAGGCTGCCGCGCCCCAGACGCACACGGTCCGCAAGGGCGACACGCTGTGGGACCTCGCCAAGCAATACCGCGGGGATCCCTTCCTCTGGCCCGATCTTTATCGGATCAACACCAGCGTCGTCGAGGATCCCCACTGGATTTATCCCGGCGAGGTCCTGAGCCTCACCGCCGCCGACAGCGTCAAGGCGGTGCCGGCCACCGACACCCCCGAGCCACCCGCGCCCGTGGCCGCGGAGCCCACCGACAGCGCGGTGCTCACCCGTGCGGTCGCGCAGGCTCCTACCGATACGACGGCCGTGGTGGACTCGAGCGAGGCCCCCGCGCCGACTGGTGACGTACCGTCCGACTCTTCCGCCGAGCCGCAGCAGAAGACGCTGGCTCAGCTCACCGCCGTGTCCGCCAATCAGCAGGGTGAGGAGCCGGGCCTGTTCGGTCCCAGGCGGACCAAGGTGCTCGAGGAGAGTCTCAAGGCCTACACCCACCAGCCGTATCGGGCCCTGCGGCGGAGCGAGTTCTATTCGTCCGGCTTCCTGACCGAGAACGACAACCTTCCGTTCGGAAAGGTGCTCGGCCCGGTCATTCCGCAGCAGATTCGCGCCAGCAGCGCAAACGCCAGCGCGCTCCCGTACGCGCTCATCGCGATCGACGCGCCGCGGAACGCGACCTATCAGATCGGCGACACGCTGCTCGTCGTGCAGGTCGGCGCCGAGCTGGGTAACCACGGCAATGTCGTGATCCCGACCGGCCTCGCGCAGGTGACCGACACCGTGCAGGGGCGCTATGTCGCGAGCGTGGTGGCCACCTATGGGCCCATCCGGCTCGGCCAGCGCGTGCTGCCGGCCGAGAAATTCACGCCCTCCGGTGAGGCCCACGCCGTGCCGGTCACCGACGGCGTCCGGGCCACCTTCCTGGGCGGCCCCAACCGCCAGGACCTCAAGGCGCCGCAGATGGTCGTCTTCCTCGACAAGGGTCGCCGGGAAGGCGTCGCCGCCGGCGACATGTTCGAGATCCGCCGCCGCCCCGAGCGGCTGGCGGACGGCCGCCAGCTGATCAACGACGTGATGGCCACCCTTCAGGTGGTCCATGTGCGCGAGCACACGGCCACCGCGCGGGTGCTCAACGTGCTCTCCCCGGACATCGCGCCGGGCGCCGACGCACGGCAGGTCGCCAAGCTCCCGTCCTGACCTCCGGGAGGGAGGCGGTGGCGCGGCGTCGGGAGGGCTCCCCGGCGCCGCGTCGCTTTTGACGCTTGCTCCCGGTTCCTTCCTCACCTCGCCTATCTATATTGCGGGGCGGCGGTTCCCCCACGCGGCATCCCCCAACTGGAGCGATCATGGCGAGACGTGGTACATGAACGGGCGGGTTCTGGTCACGGGAGGGGCAGGCTTCATCGGCTCGCACATCGCTGAGGCCTATTTGCAGGACGGGTGGGAGGTGGTCGTCCTGGACGATTTGTCCCGGGGCCACGAGCGCAATGTGCCGAAGGCCGCGCGGTTCGTGCGGGCCGACATCCGATCGCCCGAAGCCAGGAAGCTGGTAGCCACCGGCAGGTTCGATGCGATCAACCACCACGCCGCCCAGATCGACGTCCGCGTGTCCGTCGACCAGCCCGCATTCGATGCCGGGATCAACGTCGTCGGCCTGGTGAATCTCCTCGAGGGGGCAGCCGAAGGCGGCGTCAAGCGGTTCATCTTCGCGAGCAGTGGCGGCGTGGTCTACGGCGACCCCGACGTCATCCCCACGCCCGAAACCGCGCCCAAGCTTCCGGTCAGCCCGTACGGCGTGAGCAAGCTCTCGGGTGAGCACTACCTCCGCGCCCTCGGCGCGTTGCGTGGGTTCGAGGGCGTGGCCATGCGCTACGCCAACGTGTTCGGCCCGCGGCAGGATCCCAAGTCCGAGGCCGGCGTAGTCTCGATCTTCGTCTCGCGTCTGCTCGAGCGACGGAAGCTCACCGTGTTCGGCGATGGCAAGCAGACCCGCGACTACGTGTTCGTGAAGGACGTCGCGCGGGCCAACGTGCTCGCGACCAGCGTCGCGCTTCCGCCCGACGGCGGCTTCGACGGACCGGCATTCAACATCGCGACCGCCCGCCAGACCAACGTGCTGGAGCTGGCTGAGGTGGTCGGAAAGGTGATGAAGCAGAAGCCCGAGGTCGAGTTCGCGCCGGCCCGACCGGGCGAGCTGCTCCGGAGCTCGCTGGATATCGGCAAGGCCAAGCGCGTGCTGGGCTGGACGCCCCAGTGGTCGTTCGACGATGGTCTCCCGCTGCTGGTCGAATGGTTCCGTACGGAGGGACGATGATCCTGCAGACGGGTGGCGCCGTGCCGCGCTCGGCGATCGAGCTGGTCATCACCGCCAGCACCGAAACCAAGGTCGTGCTGATCGTCACCGCGGTCTTCTCGCTGATCTCCTGGTTCATCATCATCCTCAAGTGGTGGCAGTTTCGCCGGCTCAACAAACAGGCGGACCGCTTCTTCGCCGAGATGGAGCGGACCACCCGGCTCCAGGATGCCTATCACGCCGTGATGAAGCAGCCGCCGTCGCCGTACAACCGGCTGTTCCGTGAGGCGATCACCTTCTATTCCGAGCTCCGACCGGGCGCGCTCCGTGAGGAGCGGGGGGCCGACCGGAGCTCGCTCACGCCCACCCAGCTCGAGGCGCTCAAGATGGTGCTGGGCAAGGAGGTCGCCGCCGAGCGCGACCTTTTGGGTCACTACATCCCGTGGCTCGCCACCATCGGCTCGGTGAGCCCGCTGCTGGGCCTCCTGGGCACGACGCTCGGCATCATCAGCGCATTCACTGGTATTGCCACCAAGGGCTCGGGCAACCTGTCCGCGGTGGCGCCAGGCGTGGCGGAGGCCCTGGTGGCTACCTTCGCGGGCCTCGCGGCGGCTATTCCGGCCGTGATCGCCTACAACCTCTACGTCAACCGGGTCCGGCTGTTCGCGGGCGAGCTCGAAGGGTTCGCCAACGAGCTGATTGGCACGATGGCTCGGGAGGGCCTGCTCTAGATGGCCGCCGGGCTGGGTGGCGGCCTGGGGAGCCAGCGGGGCGACCTCCCGCTCATGGCGGACGTCAACGTCACGTCGCTGGTCGACGTGATGCTGGTGCTGCTGATCGTGTTCATGATCACGGCACCATTGATGCAGGGCGGGGTCGATGTCGAGTTGCCGAGGGCCGAGGCCAAGCCGCTCGACCCTCGCGAAGGCATGGTGGTATCGGTGAACCGAGACGGCCGCATCTTCGTCGACCAGACGCCGGTTTCGTACAATGATTTCCGGGTGACCTTCAAGTCGCTGGTGGCCACCCGGAAGCCGCAGGGAGTGTACCTGCAGGCGGACACCCGTGTCCCCTATGGGCAGGTGGTCCGGGTGCTCGCGATCATCCGAGGCGCGGGGATCCAGAACGTCGGACTGGTCGCGGCGGAGGAAGGTTCGTGATCGTTCGGGCCGACCGCGTGCGACCTCCGGGTACTACGGTCGGTATCGTCGGGTCGCTGGTGGTGCACGGCGCCGTCGTGGCGCTGGCGTTCACCCAGACGCGGTCGGCGCAGGCCGGGCCGCCCACCTATGCGGTCGAGCTGGTGGCCGCGCCGGCCCCGACCCAGAAGCAGCGGCTGGCCCGGGAGGCGGTGCCGACGCCGCCGCAGGAGAAGCCGGCGCCGGTCAAGCCGCCGCCCAAGCCCAAGCCGGCCAAGGCGCCCGCGCCGCCGACGCCCAAGCCGCCACCGACCGAGCCCAATCGCGAGGCGCCGCCCAAGACGGCGGCCCCGACAACCCCGGCGGAAGGCGAGACGCCGAGCACCGGCACCGATGTCGCGACGATCAAGACGCCGGGCCTGCAGTTCCCGTATCCGGAGTATCTCAGAAACATCGTCACCCAGGTCTACCGCAACTGGGACCGCGAGACGGGCCGACAGAGCAACTTCGCCGAGATCAGCTTCCTCATTCTGCGGGATGGATCGGTGCGGGACATCCGGTTCGTCACGCGGTCGGGGAGCTTCAGCTTCGATCTCGGCGCGCAGGGCGCCATCGAGGCCGCGGGCAACGCCCGAAGCTTCGGTCCACTTCCCGACGGCTGGGACGCCGACGTCCTGCCCGTGAGCTTCTACTTCAAGCCGGCATCCCGATGACTCGACTGTTTGGCTCCGCTCTGCTTCTCGCCGGTTCACTGGCCGGCCTTGCCACTCCCGCATTCGCCCAGGACACCACCCGGGCGGTGGACCAGGGCGTGCGCGTCGGTCTCGATTACCGGCCTGGGACTCAGCCTGGCCTAGTGGTCCTCCCGGCGTCGGGCCTCGACTCGGCGCGCGCGATCGTGGAACGGGATCTGGATTACAGCGATCGGTTTCAGATCGTGCAGCTGGCCAGCGAGAGCGGGCTCGGGACCGGCGGACGGGGCGGCTCGGAGAGCGGCGGGATCAGCTACGGGATCTACAAGGCGCTGGGCGCCGAGTTCGGGGTCGAGCTCACGGCGGCCGCCGGCGGCGGGCTGACGGTGCGCCTCCACGACATTACCGCGGGCAAGGTGCGCAACCAGCAGAATTTCTCGCTGCCGGCGCCGACCGATCCGTCGTACCGTCTCGAGGTCCACCGGATGGCGGATGAAGTTGCCCGCTGGGCCACCGGGACGGCGGGCGTCGCCGCCAGCCGGGTGCTGTTCGTGTCCGGGGGGCGGGTGTACATGATGGACAGCGATGGCGAAGCCATCACGCCGCTCACCCCGGCCAACCAGACGTCGCTTTCGCCCGCGTGGTCGCCGGACGGGCAGCGCTTCGCGTATACGCTGCTCGCGGGCGGCCGGGGCGGCGTCGTGGTCCAGACGCTGGGCAGCGGGGCCACGCTGCAGGCGCCCGGCACCAACACGGGGCTCAACATCACGCCGGTGTTCTCGCCCGACGGACGCTTCCTGGCGTACGCGCATTCCGACGAGAGCGGGACCGACATTTATCTCGCGAACATCGCGGATCGCTGCTGCGCGCAGCGCTTGACCGTGGGACGCTATGCGGACAACTTATCTCCAACGTTTTCACCAGATGGCCGTCGCATCGCGTTCGTGTCGACGCGAGCGGGGCCGCCCCAAGTCTACGTCATGGCCGCCGACGGGACCGATCAGGAACTGCTCGCGCCGTTCGATTACGGCGCCACCGGCAGCTCCAACGCCCCGGAGTGGTCGCCCGACGGGGCCAACGTCGTGTTCCATCGTGAGGTGTCCGGCAGTCCGCAGCTCTTCCTCGTCGACGTGGCGGGGCGGCGGGTCCGCCAGCTCACGTCGTCCGGCCGGAACGAGGACCCGTCCTGGGCCCCCGATGGCCGGCACATCACCTTCGTCTCTGACCGGAGCGGGGCTCGCCAGCTCTGGGTCATCGACATCGAGACCGGCCGCGTGCGCCAGCTCAAGACGCCTGGCGCGGCGCGGCTCCCTGCGTGGTCCCGCCGCCTGAGTCGGACCGCGGTCGCCCCCTAACCCCGAACGTGGAGTTCTGATGCGCGCACCTACCCTGTTGCTGGTCCTGGCCACCGCCGGGTTCGCTGCCGCCTGCGGCGGGAAGCCCAAGCCTGAACAGCCGGCTCCCGAGCCGACCCCCGCGCCGGCACCGGCGCCGGCGGCGGCCCCGGTGGACGACAGCGATGCCCGTCGCCGCGCGGCCGAGGATTCGGCCCGTAAGGCCACCGAGTTGGCCAACGCGGTCAAGGCGGATCTCGCGGCCATGATCAACTTCGATTACGACCAGGCGGTCATCCGCCAGAACGATCAGGGTACGCTGGACCGCAAGGCCAGCATTCTGGGCGCCAATCCGAACGTCAAGATCCAGATCAGCGGGCACGCCGACGAGCGCGGCTCGGACGAGTACAACCTCGCCCTGGGCAACCGTCGCGCCGCGGCGGCCAAGCGGTACCTGGAGAACAAGGGCATCGACGGCTCGCGCATCGACGTGGTGTCCTACGGCGAGGAGCGGCCCCTCAACCCAGGCCATGACGAGGCGGCCTACGCACAGAACCGCCGTGACGAGTTCACCATCACGTCCGGCGGCGACAACCTCGTCGCGCCGCAGTGAGCTCCCGCCACGGACGACCGGCCGTCCTCCTGGCCGCGGCGCTGGCCGCCGCGGCCGGGCTGGGAGGCTGCGTCTCCAAGGGCGACCTCCAGCTGGTCCAGGGGGAGGTGGCGTTGCTCCGCGCCGAGACGCTCCGCCGGGATTCGACTCGCGCCACGCAGCTCGGCGAGGTGATCCAGATGCAGCGCCAGATCATGGACTCGCTGGCCACGACCCGGCGTACCGTGGCCCAGATCAAGGGCGACGTCTCGCAGGATCTCTACAACATCCAGCAGCAGCTGGTCCAGCTGCAGGAGCTCACCGGCCAGAGCCAACAGCGGCTGAGCGAGCTCCGCACCCAGCTCGAGGCGCGCGCCGCGCAGCAGAACGACGCCACCACGCCGTCGGGGGCTCCGGCGCCGGGCGATACGGCGCAGCCGACCGGCGGCGGCGGGGCGGCATCCGCGGACGCGATGTACGAGGCCTCGCTGGCCCAGCTGCGCCGCGGCAGCACCACCACCGCGCGGCTCGGGCTTCGGGAGATGCTCAAGACCTATCCCAACAGCTCCCGCGCCCCGGACGCGCTGTATTTCATCGGCCAGAGCTTCGCGGCCGACAACCCGGATTCGGCCGGCGTGTACTACTCGCAAGTCGTCGACCAGTATCCCACCGCGGCCCGCGCCCCCTCGGCGCTGTACAACCTCGGCCTCCTCGCCGAGCGGCGGAAGGACACCGCCAAGGCGAAGGACGCCTACCAGCGCGTGGTCCAGAAGTACCCCCAGTCGGACGAGGCCGCGTTGGCACGTGATCGCTTGAAGGCGCTCGGGCGTTAGCCCGGGCGCCGGCCCCGCCGCATGACCGGGTCACCCGGGGAAATGCCCTTCCTCGACCATCTCGAGGAGCTTCGCTGGCGCATTCTCCGCTCGCTTGCGGCCATCGTCGTGGCCTTTGCGCTCGGCCTCTGGCTGGTCCAGCACTTCCAGCTCGTCAACCTGCTCAAGCAGCCGATCGCCCCGTATCTCACCGGCGCGGGCGGCAAGCTCATCGTCACGAGCCCGACCGACCCGGTGATGATCGTGTTCAAGCTCGGGTTCCTGGTCGGGGTCGTGCTGGCGTCGCCGGTGATCCTGTGGCAGGCCTGGGCGTTCCTAGCACCGGCGCTGTACGCGCGGGAGAAGAAGGCGCTGGTGCCGGCGCTGTTCGTGGGCTTGGGGCTGTTCCTCATCGGCGGCATCGTCGCCTACCTGTTCGTGGTCCCGCAGGCGCTCCGGGTCCTGTTCAGCTTCCAGACCGAGGCGATCCAGCCGTTCATCACCTACGACGCGTACTTCGACTTCGTGCTGCAGGTGGTGCTCGCGCTGGGCCTCTCGTTCGAGCTCCCGCTCATCATCGTCATCCTGGCCTGGCTCGAAGTGATCGGGCCGGAAGACCTGTCGCGCTTCCGGCGGTTCGCGATCGTGGGCGCCTGCGTGGCCGGCGCGCTGCTCTCGCCCGGGACCGACCTCATCAGCATGATCATGATGACTATCCCGCTGATCCTGCTGTATGAGGTGGGGTACGCGGGCGCGGTGGTCATCCAGCGCCGCCGGCGAAAGGCGGCCGCGGTGGCGGCACTCGTGCTGCTGGGGCTTGGGTTGAGCACACCGCGGGCGGAGGCACAGGTGCCGGTCAACCCTCGCCGCCCGCCGACCCAGCAGGCGCAGCCGGGCAGGGGGCTGCCGGACTCGCTGCAGGACAGCCTGCGGCGGAAGAAGCCGGGGCAGGCGCTCGACACGGCGACCGCCGGACGGCTGGGCATCCCTACCGGCCCGAGCCGGAGCTTCGCGCCGGACGACTCCGTGATGCAGGCGCTCAAGTCCCGCCCCGGCTATCAGTTCACCCGCTACCGCTCCGACACCGCCACCGTGTTCGTGCAGGACGAGCGGGTCCTGCTCCGGGGCGAGGCGCTGACCGAGCGGCAGGGCGCGCTGCTCGAGGCGGACACCATCCGCTACCAGCGGAACAGCTGCCTGCTGGATGCCAGCGGCAAGCCCCACATGTTCGACCGGGGCCAGGTGCTGGTGGGCGAGGGGATCCGCTACGACACCTGCAAGCGGCGCGGGACCGTCAATGACGCGCTGACCAACTTCACCGAAGGATCCACCGTCTGGTTCCTGCGCGGCAACGTGGCGCAGGACTCGAGCTCCAGCCGCATCTACGCCGGATCCAGCGAGATCACCAGCTGCGACCTGCCCACGCCGCACTATCACTTCAGCGCCCGCGAGATGAAGTGGATCTCGAAGAGCATGTTCGTGGCCCGGCCGGTGGTGCTGTACGTGCGCGACGTGCCGATCCTGTGGCTGCCGTTCATCTTCCAGGACACCCGCCCGGGCCGCCACTCGGGGATCCTGATTCCCCAGTTCGGGCTCAACGACCTGGTGCGCCCCACACGGACCTACAACCGGCAGATCAGCAACATCGGCTACTACTGGGCCCCGAGCGACTACTTCGACCTCACGGGCCGGCTCGACTGGTTCGCCAACCGGTACGTGCAGTACGGCATCGGCGGACAGTATCGCTGGCTCAACCGGTTCATGAGCGGGGCGGTCGCGGTGAACGAGCAGCGCCAGATCGGGGGCGGCTCGGGCTTCAACCTGCGCTGGGATCACAGCCAGCAGTTCAATCTGTCCACCAGCCTCAACTTCAATATCAACTACGCCAGCAACACCACGATCATCAACCGGAATGCCATCGATCCGCTGCAGAACACCCAGCAGATCACGAGCTCGCTCAACTACTCGAAGCGGCTGTCCTGGGGCACCCTGACGCTGGGCGGCAACCGTCGGCAGAGCCTCACCGACGGCAGCGTTCAGCAGCTGCTGCCGGCCGTGACGCTCTCGCCGGTGCCGATCGCGCTCGGCTCCGACATCACCTGGTCGCCCGGGCTGAGCTTCACCAACAACACGACCAAGAATCCGTTGGCCGATACTCTGCTGCGCGCGCTGCCGGGCGGCCTGTTCGACACCCTCGCGACCGACGCTACCTCGCGTGTCACGGCGCTCAATTTCGACACGCCGGTGCGCATCGGCGGCTTCAACTGGCAGAACTCGATCCAGCTGAACGACCAGCACTCGACGGGGCAGGAGGTCGTCACCTCCCGAATTCCCAACCCGGCCAGCCCCGATCCCAACGACAGCATCACGGTGCAGCGCACCTTCCTGAGCGATTTCCAGAGCTCGCTCGACTGGGATACCGGCATCAACCTGCCGGTGCTGTTCCGCGGCAGCTGGAAGATTCAACCCAGCGTGGGCGTGGGAAACACCACGGCCGGACCGTTCGCGATCCGGAACCGGAATACCAATGGAGACTGGGTGACGCAGGGCAAGCGATTCCGCTTCGGCGCCACCGCCTCACCCACGCTGTTCGGCTTCTTCCCCGGCATCGGTCCGCTGGCCCGGATCCGGCACAGCCTGTCGCCGGTGATCACCTGGAACTACCAGCCCGCGGCCAACGTGAATGACGCCTTCGCGCGCGCCACCGCGGTTCCGGGTCAGCCGGTCGAGTTCCGCAGCGACGCGCAACAGCAGGTGACCGTGGGGTTATCGCAGACGTTCGAAGGCAAGTACAAGGCCAGCGCCGCCGACACAGCCAACCCCGAGGCCGAAAGCCGCAAGATCCGGCTGCTCAGCATCAATACCAGCGGCGTCACCTACGATTTCGAGAAGGCCAAGAAGCCGGGCTTTACCGGCTGGTCGACCCAGACCGTGACCAACTCGGTGCTGAGTGACCTGCTGCCCGGCTTCACCCTGAACCTCACGCACGATCTCTGGCGGGGCGTCGCGGGCGCGGACAGCTCCAAGTTCTCTCCGTTCCTGCAGAACGTGAGCGCCAGCTTCCAGATCTCGGGGAATACCTTCCGATCCATCGCCTCCATTTTCGGTCTCGCGAAAGGAGGCCAGGCGCGCGGACCCCAGCAGACGCCCACGGGCTACGTGGCGGAGTCGGGCCGGCGCACGCGGCCCGGTGGGTTCTTCAGCCCGAGCCAGCTGCCGCTGCGCCAGGGCGGGCGCGCATTCACGGCCAACTTCAACTATCAGCTCAGTCGGACCCGGACACCCTTCGGGATCAATCCGACAACGGGGCTGCCGTACCCGCCCGTGCCCGGGCGTCAGAGTCTGGGCTTCAGCACGAACTTCTCGCCCACGCCGTTCTGGTCGCTCTCGTGGAACACGCAGTACAACATCACCGACGGCCGGTTCGAGGGGCAGAACGTTCGGCTGGAGCGGGAGCTTCACGAGTGGCGGGCGGCCTTCAGCTACGTCAAGAATCCCAGCGGGAGCTTTGCCTTCTATTTCACGATCTACCTGACCGATCTGCCGGAGCTCAAGTTCGACTACGACCAGACCACGATCGAGCGTTAGCCGTCCTCGGAGTGAGACACCCCTCCTGGTGCGCCATCCGTAAGTGTTGTAACGCCAACAACTTAACTACTGGGGCAATTGGCACGCGTTTCGCTGGTTCGGCGCGCGAACCCCTTCGGAGAAACCTATGCGTGGCTGGTGGATGCTCGGCGCCCTCGCCGTGGTGGCGGCCTGCTCATCCGACGATCGCACCGGACCGGGCGTGCCGCCCGACGTCCCAGCAACCCTGTCCAGCACCTCGCTGGATGGCGCGATCGCTCTGGTCTGGACCGACAACTCCTATACCTCGGATCCCGGCAACTTCCAGAACTACAAGGTCTACAGCACCAGCTACAATCTCGACAACAACACTTGCGGCTCGAGCTGGCAGGTCGAAGGCACGACCGTCGCGCCCGAGTTCGTCGTCGGCGCGCTGGCCAACGGCGTGCCCCGCTGCTTCGCGGTTTCGGCGGTGAGCGTAGACGGGTTCGAGAGCGGTCGCTCGCCGCTCCGGTCCGACACGCCTCGCCCCGACAGCCGCAACATCATCCTCTACGCCGCCCAGTTCCAGACCGCGGGCAGCGGCTTCCGGTTCTGGGACGACCTGAACGGCGACGGCAGCGTCCAGGCCAACGAGCTCGGCCTGGTCCGCTCGAGTACGGGAGACATCGACTTCTTTGTCTACCGGGACGCCGCGGGCGACCTCTATCTCACGCCGGTCCGCGCGGGCACCGGGCTCGAGTATTACGATCCTAACAACCCGGTCGAAGACCTGACCTCCATCGATTTCGCCGCGGACACCCCCTATGGCACCGCCGGCTTGCTGGCCATTCCGGGGTACGGCTACGTCTTCGAGATGGACGGCGGCGACGGTTTCAAGCGCTACGGCGCGGTCCGCCTGAGCCACGTGGGTCACGACTTCCTGATCATGGACTGGGCCTATCAGACCGACCCGGGCAACCCGGAGCTCCTGGTGCGGTCCGCGGGCAAGTAGCGGCGACAGCGCCCGCGGGCACACGCTGGGGCG
>DATEJD010000072.1:0-14241 GCA_035278325.1 Gemmatimonadales bacterium
ACGATCGCCAGTCCCAGCCCGGTGCCGCCCTCCTCCCGCGACCGCGACTGATCCGCCCGATAGAACCGCTCGAAGATCCGCGGCAGGTGCTCCCGGGTGATGCCCGATCCGTTGTCGCGGATGCTGACGGCTACCGTGCCGTCGTGCCGCCGAGTGATGCAGGTGACCCGGCCGCCCTCGTGGGTGTACCGGAGCGAGTTGTCCATCAGGTTGGTCAGAATCTGACGCACCGCGTCGAGGTCCGCCGAGACCGTCGTCGCGTCGGGCGCGATGTCCAGGATGAGCTCGATGCGGTGGCTGTCCGCGCGGGCGGCGAGGGCGGCCCAGCTCTCGCGCGCGACCGCCCCCACGTCCACCTCGCTCAAGGTGGGATGCCACCGTCCCGCCTCGATGCGTGACAGGTCCAGCAGGTCGTCCACCAGCCGCTGCATCCGGCGTGCGTTGCTCAGAATCGTCCGCAGGAACCGCTGCGTCGTCTCCGGCTCGGCGCTGTCGACCAGCAGGGTCTCGGCGTAGCCCGAGATCGAGGTGAGCGGCGTCTTGAGCTCGTGCGACACGTTGGCCACGAAATCTCTCCGCACCGCCTCGAGCCGCCGGACCTCGGTGAGGTCGTGCAGCACCAGCACGGCGCCGCCGTTGGGCAGCGGCCGGGCGTTCATCAGGAACACCCGGTCGTCCATCTCGAGCTGGCGGTCCTGCACCGGCTCGCCGCGAAGCACCGCATCCACCACCTCACGCGCGGCCTTCACCCGGAACAATTCCGCCAGGTCCGGCAGCGGCTCATCGGGCTCGTAGCCGAGCAGGCGCCGGGCGGCGGCGTTGGCGGTGACGATATGGCCCCGTCCGTCGGCCGCGACGACGCCCTCGATCATCGACTCCACCAGCGCGGCGGACTCCGCCTGCTCGCGCCGCAGCTCCTCGAACCGGTCGGCCAGCTGCCGGTGCATCTGACGCAGCGCCTGCACCAGCGCGTCCACATCGGGAATGCCGGAGCGGGGGAACCGGGGCGCGGCGCCGGCGGCAATGGATCGTGCCGCCGCCGCGATGTCGGTGAGCGGCCGGGCCACCGAGCGCGCCGCGATGAGCGACATCATGGTCCCGACCACCAGCGCGAGCAGCGCCGCCCAGGCCACGGCGGCCTGCGCTCGGCGGATGATCGCGTCGACCTGAGTCAGGTCGGCGGCCACGCGGACCGCGCCAGGGCCTCCGGGGACGGCGACGTACATGAGGAGCCGGCCGACGGTCTCGCTCTGCCGCGTGGCCGCGCCGGCATGTCCGTCGAGCGCGGCGCGAACCTCGGGCCGTCCCGCATGGTTGGCGATGGTGTTGGGCAGCGGCCCGGGAGGAAAATCGCTGTCCGCCCGCACGCGGCCGGTCCGGTCCACCAGGGTGATGCGGTGACCGTTCTGCTGGGACAGCCGGTGGACCGCCCCATCCCACTGCAGGGAGTCCGCGGGCAGCGCCTCGCGGATGAGGCGCGCCTCGTTCTCCAGGCTGCTCCTGATGTCACCTTCGAGATCGCGCCGGAGTGACCGCTCGGCGCCCCACAGGAGGACCAGCACCACCAGAATGAGAATGGCGACGGTGCCGAGCACCAGCCGCGTGGCGAAGCTCACCGAGCGCGGACTCCCCGCTCAGACCCGCGGAACCGGTAGCCGAACCCGCGCACGGTTTCGATCAGCTTGCCGGCGTCGCCCAGCTTGGTGCGGAGCCGCTGCACGTGCATGTCCACCGTGCGGGTCTGGATGTCGGGCTGCGCCTCCCACACGGTCTCGAGCAGCTGGGGTCGGGTCTGCACCCGGCCGCGCCGCTCGACCAGCGTGAGCAGCAGCTTGTACTCGGTGGCGGTGAGGTTGAGCTCCTGACCGCCGACGCTGGCCCGATGCGCCGAGCGGTCGATGGTGATCGGTCCGGCGGCGAGGGTGCTGCCGGCGGTCACCGGCGGCGAGGCCAGCCGCCGCAGCAGTCCGCGGACCCGGAGCGAGAGCTCCTGGGGCGAAAACGGCTTGGTGAGGTAGTCGTCCGCTCCGAGCGATAGGCCGCGGATCCGGTCGGTCTCCTCGCGGCGCGCGGTGAGGAGGATGACGCCGACGTCCTTGGTCTCGTCGCGCTTCCGGAGCTCGGTGAGCACGTCATACCCCGACACGCCGGGCAGCATGAGGTCCAGGATCACGATGTCGGGCCGCTCCTCGCGAGCGGCCTTGAGCGCGTCAGGCCCGGTGTTGGCGGTCGAGACCCGGAAACCGGCCTTGGCCAGGTGATAGGCTACCAGCGCGGTGATGTCCGGCTCGTCGTCGACGACGAGAATGCGGTGCGTCATGAGATTCTCTCCACCCGCGTCTTGGTATGCGACCGGCTTCGTTCCACCGCGCTGTCCCGCTCGGCCCGCATCGTGGCGTCGTCGTGGACGAGGGCGTCGAGGATCGCGGAGAGCAGACGGCCCTGCGCGCCGAGATCCCGGCGCAGGCGGTAGAGCACGAACTGGGCGATGGGCGTGTCGCGCACGAGGTCCACCCGGCGGAGCACCTGGAGGTGCCGCGACACGGTCGGCTGGGGCAGGTCCAGCACCGCCTGGAGGTCGGAGACGAAGAGCGGCGCCGCCGCGAGGCAGTTGAGAATGCGGAGCCGGGTGGGCTCCGCGACGGTGAGCAGGAGGTCGGCGGACGAGAGTGGCAGTTCCATTCGGGAGAACGTATATATGGGGCGCCGTATATACGCAAGGGCGGATGGAAGGTGGGGGTGAGCGGTAAGCGGTGAGCGGTAAGCGGGAGCGAGCCACCCTGAACGCAGTGAAGGGGGCATGCGTTGGCTCATGGCCCCTTCGCTCCGCTCAGGGTGACTCCCCCGCGCCCCCCGCTCCCCGCTTACCGGTCACCGCTCACCGCAGCCATATTTCCCCCCCGATGCTCTCCCTCGCCGCCGCGCTCGTGCTGCTCGCCGCTCCGCTCCAGGATACGGCGCACGTCGTGCTGGTGGCGACCACGGACATCCACGGCCACGTCACCGACTGGGATTACGTCGCCGACCGACCCTTTGCCGGCGGCGTCGCGCGGGTCGCGGCGGTGGCGGACTCGCTCAGAGCCCGCTATCCGGGCCAGGTCGTGCTGGTCGACGCGGGCGACCTGCTGCAGGGCGATCCTTTCGCGACCTACTACACGCGCGTGGCGCCCACCCGACCGCATCCCATCGTCGAGGCGCTCAACCTCGCCGGGTACGACGCGGCTACACCCGGGGCTCACGACTTCGACTGGGGCGTTCCATTCTTCCAGCAGTCGGTCGCGGAGGCGCGCTTTCCGTACGTGAGCGCCAACCTGTACGGGGGCCAGGGCGACTCGCTGCTCTACCCCGCGTGGCGTGTGGTGCAGCGCCAGGGCGTGCGCGTCGCGATCACCGGCTTCACCACGCCCGGCACCATGGTGTGGGACCGCGAGCAGATGGGCCGGGCCCGCATCCGGCCAATCCTGCCGGCCGCGGCGCCGGTGCTCGAGGCGATGCGCCGCGACGCCGATGTCACGGTGGCGCTGGTGCATTCGGGGATGAGCGGCCGAGCGTCCTACGACACGAGCGGGGTGGGCGAGGAGAATGTGGCCGCCGGCCTCGCGCAGCTGGCCGCTCGGCCCGACCTCGTCGTCGTGGGACACTCGCATCGCGAGATCCGCGACTCGGTCATCGCCGGGGTCCACTTCGTGCAGCCGCGGCCGTTCGGCGCCAGCGTGTCGGTGGTACACCTCGACCTGACGCGGGAGGATGGCGCCTGGCGCCTGCGTCGAGTCCGGGCCGACCTGGTCCCCACCCGCGATGTGCCGGCCGCCCCGCTGCTGGCCCAGCGGCTGGCCGACGAGCACGGCGCGGTGCGCGCCTGGGCGCGCACGGCCATCGGGCTCGCCACCGTCCCCATGCGCGAGACCGCCGCGAGGGTCGGCCCGGTGCCGGCGCTCGACTTCATCCTGGACGTGCAACGGCGCCGTACCGGCGCCGACCTCTCGGCGGCGTCCGCCTTCGATCTCCGGGCCGGCTTCGACGCCGACACCATTCGCGTGGCCCACGTGCTGGCGATGTACCCGTTCGACAACACGCTTCGAGCGGTCCGGCTGAGTGGCGCCCAGCTCAAGGCGTACCTCGAGTGGAGCGCCCGATATTATCAGGTCGATCCCGCGGGCCGCATCGGCCTCAGCGACTCGGTGCCGGGATACAACTACGACGTCGTGGCCGGCGCGAGCTACGACCTCGACCTGCGCCGGCCGGTGGGCGACCGCGTCCAGCGCCTGAGCGTGCGCGGACTGCCGGTCGCGCCCACCGACTCTTTCACGATGGCGATCAACAGCTACCGGCAGACCGGCGCCGGGGGCTACGACATGGTCCGCGGCGCGCCGGTGGTGTACGACAAGGGCGAGCGCATCGTCGATCTCCTGATCGATGCGGTCCGCGCCCGGAGCCCGCTGGATTCCGCCGAGCTGGCCGGGGTCTCGAGCTGGCGCATCGTGCCCGAGGTGGCCGACCGCGCGGTGCGCGGATTGTTCAACCTGCCAGCGCCGCCGCTCCCCAAGGCCGCGCGCGACACCATCGTGCTCCGCGTGCTCGCCACCGGCGACCTGCACGGCCGCTTCCTGCCGGGCGCCGCCGCGCTGGCGGCCGCGTTCGACAGCCTGGGCGCCGACTGCGGCTGTGCCCAGCTCCGGGTCGACGCCGGCGACGCGATGCAGGGCACGCCGGTGCAGGATGAGACCCGGGGCCGGGCAGGCATGGAGGTGCTCGCGAAGCTGGGATACGCCGCCGCCGCGCTGGGCGATCATGACTTCGACTGGTCGCAGGAGGTGCTGCGCCAGCGACTGGCCGAGTCGGGCTATCCGTGGCTCGCCGCCAACGTGGTCGACAGCGCCAGCGGCCGCCGCCCCGACTGGATCGTGCCCTACCGGGTGCTCGACGTGGCGGGCATGACGGTGGCCGTGATCGGCTACATTACGCCGGACACCAGGCACACCCTTCCCGACGACCGTACCCGCGGCCTCCGATTCAACGAAGGGGAGCTGGCCTTGCACGACGTGCTGGGCGAGGTGGCGGCCCGGAAGCCGGCGGCGACTATTCTCCTGGCGCACGCGGGCGGGAGCTGCGACTCGGTGGCGTGCACCGGCGAGATCGTGCGGCTGGCGGAGCAGCTGGGCAAGAGCGGTATCGACCTGATCGTGGCCGGGCACACGCACCGCGTGATCACCACGCGCGTCGCGGGGATCCCGATTCTCCAGACTGGCAGCGAGGGACGGATGGTGGGTGTGGCGGACCTGGTCAAGACGCCGGCGGGTGGGCTCGAGTTCCGGACCGGCGTGGTACCGGTCGACTCGGCCCGTGCCGGCGGGAGCCCCGAGCTGCGCGCGGCGCTCGACGCTTACCGTCGGCGGAGCGACACTGTCCGCACCCGGCCCATCGCCACGATCAAGCGGCCACTGGTGCGCGAGGGCACCCAGTATCCGCTGGGCGGCCTCATCGCCGAGGCGCGGCGGAACGCGCTCCGGGCCGATCTCGGGCTGGTGCGAACCGAGAGCATCCGAGCCGATCTGCCCGCCGGAACCGCGACCTACGAGCGGCTCTCTCTGGTCGAGCCGGACCGGAGCGACCTGGTCACCGTCACGCTCTCGGCCACCCGGCTCACCGCGCTGCTCGAGGAGGCGCTCTCGCTTCCGGGCGGCGCGAGCGTGCACCTCGCGGGAGCGCAGGTCCGCTACGACCCACAGGCGCCGGCCGGCCGCCGAGTGCGCGGTGTGGTGCTGCAAGGCGGCCGCAAGCTCAAGCGCGACGCCGAAGTGACCCTGGCCACCGATCTGCCGACGGTGGAAGGAGCGGGTGGCCTCACGGCGCTCCGCGGGCTGGTGTACCAGCGGGCCGGCCTGCTGGATGTCGAGGCCCTGGCCGCGTTCCTGCGCCGGCTGCCCCAGCCGGTCGAGGCGGGACCGGCGGCCACCTTCATCTCCACCCGATCGTGAGCGCCGCCATGCGAGTGTTCGTCAACGCGAGTCCGGTCGACGTCGAGGCGGGCACCGACGTCCGCGGCGCCATCCGGGCCCACGACCCCGCGCTCGAGGCCAGCGCGGCCGCGGGTGCCGCGCTCGTGACGGATGCGCGGGGTATCGCGCTTCCGCTCGACGGCGCGCTGTCGGCTGGCTCAATCCTTCGCGTGATCGTACGCGCCCGTCGCGGCGAGTCGGATCCCGATGCTGACGCGTGAGCTGCTGGTCCGCCTGCCCAAGGCGGAGCTCCACGTGCACCTGGACAGCGCCCTCCGTCCGCAGACGATGATCGAGCTGGCGCGCGCGGCCAAGTTCGACCTGCCCACCACCGACCCCGACGAGCTCAGGAAGTTCATGGTGGTGCGGAACGCGAGCAACCTCGAGGACTACCTCGCGCGCTTCGAGTACACCATCCCACTGCTCCAGACGCCCGAGGGCATCGAGCGCGTGGCCTACGAGATGGTCGAGGATGCGGCGCGTGATGGACTCCGCTACCTCGAAGTGCGCTACTGCCCCAAGCTGAGCACCCGCGGCGGCCTCACGATGGAGCAGGCGCTCGAGGCCGAGCTTCGGGGCCTGGCGCGGGGTGAGCGCGACTTCGGCGTGGTGAGCCGGGTCATCAACTGCTCGCTCCGGCACTACGCGCCGGAGGTGTCGCTCGCGATCGCCCGGCTCAGCGTGGCCTACCGCGACCGTGGGGTGGTGGCGTTCGACCTGGCGGGCGGAGAGGCGGGTCGTCCGCCGGGCGCGCATCAGGCGGCGTTCGACGCCGCGGCCGACGCCTGCCTCGGCGTCACGGTGCACGCGGGCGAGGCGGCGGGCGCCGAGTCGATCGCCGAGGCCGTGCATCGCTGTCACGCTCATCGGATCGGCCACGGCACCCGACTGTACCAGGATCCGCGGCTCCAGGACTACATCCGCGACCGCCGCATCCTGATCGAGACCAACATCACCAGCAACGTCCAGACCCGCGCCGTCGCGCGGGCGTCGGAGCACCCGGTGCGCCGGTACCTCGACGCGGGCCTCGCCCTCACGCTCTGCACCGACGGCTGGCTCATGACCGGCGTCACCCTGAGCGACGAGTACTGGCTGGCGCACACCGAGCTCGGCTTTACCCGCGCCGAGATCGACCGCTGCATCCTGCACGGGTTCGCCAACGCGTTCCTCCCGTGGCCGGAGCGGCAGGTGATGGTGGCCCGGGTCCGCGAGGAGCTCGCGGGGATGCAGTAGTCCCTCGCTGCGCTCGGGACGAGGCCCGGACCATCTCAACCCAACCCCAGGAGCAACGCATGCCGATGCGCGGTGATCCCGGTACCGGAGGTCTGCGCGGTGCGCTCATCGCCTTCGCCGTCATCGCGATGGTGATCGCCGGCTCCTGGCTGATTCCCGGCTTCGCCTGGCGCGGGCTGGCCGCCATGGAGCGTCCCGCGCAGGCCGATACGACCGCGCGCGATTCGGTCGTCGGACACGCGCCCCCCACCGTGCCCGGGGCCGAGGTCCAGCTACCCGCCGGCCCGGCCCAGGCGGCGGGCCCGGTGTCGCTCGCGAGCCGGCTGTCCGGGCTCGTGGGGCTGGCCCTGATTCTGGCCCTCGGGATCCTGCTCTCGCACAACCGGGGCGCCATCCGCTGGCGGGTGATCGCGTGGGGGCTCGGCCTGCAGCTGCTGTTCGCGATCTTCGTGCTCCGGATCCCCGCGGGCCAGGCGCTGTTCCGCTGGCTGGGCAGCCTGGTGACGGGGATCCTGGGCTACTCCTACATCGGCTCCGAGTTCGTGTTCGGCGAGCTCGGCAAGCAGCACTCGAATCTGGGCGTCATCTTCGCCTTCCAGCTCCTGCCGGCGATCATCTTCGTGAGCGCGCTGTTCGCCATCCTGTATTACCTCGGCATCATGCAGCTCGTGGTCCGCGCCTTCGCGATCGTGATGAGCCGGGTCATGGGCGCGAGCGGCGCCGAGAGTCTCAACGTCGCCGCGTCGATCTTCATGGGGCAGACCGAGGCGCCGCTCACCATCCGCCCGTTCCTGGCGCGGATGACCCGGTCCGAGCTGATGACCGTGATGACCTCGGGCATGGCCCACATCTCCGGCTCCATCATGGTGGCGTACATCGCGTTCGGGATCGAGGCGCGGCATCTGCTCACGGCGGTGATCATGACCGCGCCGGGCACCATCATGATGGCCAAGCTGCTCGAGCCCGAGACCCAGACGCCCGAGACCTACGGCAAGGTCACGCTGGACATGCCCAGGCAGGACGTGAACCTCCTCGATGCCGCCGCGCGCGGCACCGGCGAAGGCCTGCAGCTCATGCTCAACGTGATCGCGATGCTGGTGTCGTTCGTGGCGCTGGTGGCCCTGCTCAACGGCGGGTTCGCGGCGCTGCACCACTACGTGGACTGGTTTCCGGCCAACCTCCAGACCGTGCTCGGCTGGATCTTCCGGCCGATCGCCTGGGCCATGGGCGTGCCCTGGCACGACAGCGGCGTCATCGGCAGCCTGCTCGGCACCCGCATGGTGCTGAACGAGTTCATCGCGTACGCTCAGCTCGGGCCGATGAAGGGCCAGCTCGACCCGCGCTCGTTCACCATCGCGTCATTCGCGCTCGCGGGCTTCGCCAACTTCAGCTCGGTCGGCATCCAGCTGGGCGGGATCGGCGCGCTGGTGCCCGACCGGAAGCACGACCTCGCGCGGCTCGGCATCCGGGCCATGATCGCCGGCACGCTGGCCAACTTCCTCTCCGCGACCATCGCCGGGATCCTGCTGTGAGCGCGATCGCCGACCCGTCCTGGGCCGCCATGGCCGACGAGGCCGCCGCCGCCGTGCGCGAGCGGCTGGCCGGCCGGTCACCCGCGATCGCGATCGTGCTCGGCTCCGGGCTTGGCCAGTTCGCCGAGCGCCTGAGCGACGTTGTGCGGATCCCCTACGACCAGATCCCGCACTTCCCCTCGCCTACCGTGATCGGCCACAGCGGCCAGCTGGTGGCAGGTACCCTGTGCGGCCGCGGCGTGCTGGTGCAGAGCGGGCGCTTTCACATGTACGAGGGACATCCGGCCGCGCTCACGGCGCTCCCGGTCCGGGTGTTCGGCCGCCTGGGGATCACTACCCTGATGCTCACCAACGCGGCCGGGGGGATCCGGCGAAGCTTCGGCTCGGGCACGGTGATGCTCATCGCCGATCAGATCAACCTGAGCTTCCGGAATGGGCTGTTCGGCCCGGCGCTGCCGGGGGAGCTCCGGTTCCCGGACATGTCGGACGCGTACGATCCGGCCTTGCGCCGAGTCGCGCGTGAGGTGGCGCGCACGCACAGGATTCCGCTGGCGGAAGGCGTGTACGCGGGACTGCTCGGGCCGAGCTACGAGACACCCGCGGAGATCCGGATGCTGGAGCGGCTCGGCGCCGACGCGGTGGGCATGTCCACGGTCATCGAGGTGATCGCCGCGCGGGCCGCGGGGATCCGCTGTCTCGGCTTCTCGGCCATCACCAATCCCGCGGCCGGCGTGACGCCGCACAAGCTCGATCACCTGGAGGTGATGGAGGTCGCCTACCGCGTGGCGGGCGAGCTCGCGGCGCTCATCGAGGGGGTGGTGGCGGCGCTGTGACGGTGTGGTCGAGCGGCCCGTGGCCGCCGCCGAGCCCGGGTGCCGCGGCCATGGCGCGGTGGACGAAGTCGAGCGCGTCCGTCACCGCCGTCTCGAGCGGCCGACCCAGCGCGAGCCCGGCTGTGACGGCCGCGGACAGCGTGCAGCCGGTGCCGTGGGTCGACGTGGTGTCGAGCCGCGGGTGGGTGAAGTGCCGGATGCCCTCGGCCGTCACCAGCACGTCGGTGAGCATGGCACCGTTGTCGGCCAGATGGCCGCCTTTCACCAGCGCGGCCGCGGCGCCGAAGCGGAGCAGGGTCTCACCCGCGCGCTCCATGGTCGGTATGTCGTGCACCACGCGGCCGGTGAGCACGGCGGCCTCGTCGAGGTTGGGCGTCACCAGCGCGGCGAGCGGGAGCAGCGAGTCGCGAATCACGTCCTCGGCCTCGGTGCTGAGCAGGCGATGTCCCGAGGTGGAGACCATGACCGGATCGAGCACCAGCGGCGTCCAGCCGTTCTCGCGGATCGCCTTGGCAACCAGGCGGACGATCCCCGCCTCGGCCAGCATGCCGGTCTTGAGCGCGGCCGGCGGCAGGTCCTCGGCGAGCGCGGTGAGCTGGGCCGCGATCATCGCCTCGCGGACGGTCTCGACCGCGCGCACCCCCCGGGTATTCTGCGCGGTGAGCGCCACGATGACCGACGTGCCGAACACCCCGAACTGCTGGAAGGTCTTGAGGTCGGCCTGGACGCCGGCGCCGCCGCCCGAGTCCGAGCCGGCGATGGTGAGAGCGATCTTCATCCCGTGAGCACCTCCAAGGGCGACCCCCTGCTGACCACGATCCGTGACCTCGCGCGGCGCCGCGGCCGCGAGCGGCGCGGCCTCGCCCTGGCCGAAGGTGTGCGTCTGGTCGAGGAAGCGCTGGCGGCCGGCGTGCCGGTCCGGGGCGCCGCGGTATCGTCGGCGTTGGAAGGTACTCCCCGCGGCGCGGCGCTCAAGACCGCGCTCGCGAGCCGTCGCGTGCCGCTGCTCGAGGTGACGCCGGGCGAGCTCGAGGCCCTGGCCGATACCGAGCAGCCGCAGGGTATCGTCGCGGTGGTCGAGCCGCGCGGACGGCGGCTGGAGGACATTCCGACCGCTGCCGGCAGCGTGGTGCTGGTGCTCGACGCGGTGCAGGACCCCGGGAACGTCGGCACGATGCTCCGTACCGCGCTTGCCCTCGGCGCGTCGGGGGTCGTCGCGCTCAAGGGAACGGCCGAGCTCACCAACCCCAAGGTGCTCCGGGGCAGCATGGGCGCGGCCTTCCGGCTGCCGGCCGCCACGGCCGACATCGACGGCTTCATCGCCTGGGCCCGAAGTCGAGGTGTCGAGCTGATCGTCGCGGCCGCCGATGGCGAGCCGGTGACGCGGGGACGGCGCGGCTCCGCGCCGATCGCGCTGGTGGTCGGGAACGAGGGCGCGGGAGTGAGTCCCTCGCTGGCCGCGGCGGCCGCGCGCCGGGTCGCGATTCCGCTGGCGCCCACCGTCGAGTCGCTCAACGTGGCGGTGGCGGCCGGCATCCTCCTGTACGAGGTCTCGCGTGACGCCTGATATGTGGCCGTTGATCGTCATCGCCGCGCTGTTCGGCGCGGTGATCGGCAGCTTCCTCAACGTGTGCATCCTGCGCTGGGGCGCGGAGCCCAAGGAGTCGGTGGTCAGCCCGCCGTCGCACTGTCCCAAGTGCGGAATCGGACTCCGCTGGTACGACAACGTTCCCATCGTGTCCTGGCTCGTGCTCCGGGGCCGTTGCCGCGGCTGCCGCACGCCCATCTCGATCCAGTATCCCATGGTCGAGCTCGCGACGGCGCTCATCTGGGCATTCGTGGTGTGGCGCTACGGCGCGACTCTCGAGGCCTTCCGGGGCGCGGCGTTCGGCACGGTGCTGCTCGGCATCGCGATGACGGACGCGCGGGCCTACATCATCCCGGACGAGTTTTCGCTCGGCGGGCTCGCCATCGGGATCCTGTTCGCGCTCGCGGCGGGCAAGCAGCCGCTCGGCGTGGCTCTGCTCGGCGCGGTGGTGGGCTTCGGGATGCTCTGGCTCGTGGCCATCGCCGGCGAGTGGATGTTCAAGCAGGAGGCGATGGGCGGCGGCGACATCAAGATGATGGCGATGGTCGGCGCCTTCCTGGGCTGGCAGGGAACGCTGCTCACCGTGTTCCTGGGCGCGCTGATCGGGAGCCTCATCTTCGTCCCCCTCTCGCTCATGGGCCGGAAGCAGCTGGTGCCGTTCGGCATCTTCCTCGCGATCGGCGCGGCCGCCACGTATCTGGTGGGGCCGGCCATCCTGACGTGGTACTCCGGCTATCTGGGGCGGGCATGATCGCCCGCAGGTCCCGTTTCAACGGGGTACTGGTGTTCGCGCTGCTGGGCGTGGCGATGGCGTGCCGGGGACAGAGTCCCCGGCAGGCAGAGGAGGGGATGCTGCGTCACCTGGTGGACAGCCTGCGTGGGCGGGTCGAGCAGGCCACTAAGCTCACTTTCCGGACGCCGCCCCGCTCGGCCCTGCGCACTCGGGAACAGGTCCGGCGATACCTGCTGGCCAAGCTGGACCAGGAGCTCCCGCCCAAGCGGATGCGCGGCCTCGAGACGGCGTACCGCCTGTTCGGTCTGCTCCCTGATACACTCGAGCTCCGCGGCCTGTTGCTCGATCTCTACGCCGAGCAGGTCGCCGGGTATTACGACCCAGACTCGGCCACCCTGTTCGGTGTCGCGGGCGCCAGCCGCGACGAGCTCCGACTGGTGCTGGCTCACGAGATGGTCCACGCGCTCCAGGGCGAGTACCTGCCGCTCGATTCGATCCTCGAGGCCACCGCGAACAACGACCGGCTGACCGCCGCGCAGGCCGTCCTCGAGGGCCAGGCCACGATCGCCTCGATCGAGGTCCTGGCGCCGGGCCAGCATGTGACGGAGACGCCGCAATTCTGGGAGATGTACCGCGACCAGGTGCGAGAGAAGCAGTCGCTCATGCCGGTGTTCGCGCGCGCGCCGCTGGTGGTGCGCGAGGCGCTCATCTTCCCCTATCTCGATGGCGCCGAGTTCATGTACTGGTGGAACACCTCGGGGCCGCGGGACACCATGCCCTACGGGCGGCGGATGCCGGTGTCCACCGAGCAGATCCTCCACCCCGAACGCTACGCCCGCGGCGACCAGCCGGTCGACCTCGCATTCGCCCCCGACAGCGGGGTGCTCTACGAGGATGTGCTGGGGGAGAACGAGATCCGGGTGCTGCTGGCCTCACTGGCCAAGTCCGACGAGGTCGGCGCCGTCGTGCCGCTCGGCTGGGGCGGCGACCGTTTCCGCGTCTACGACACGCCCGCCGGGCCGGCGCTCGTGTGGTATGTCGTCTGGGACGACCAGCGCGCCGCCGGTCGGTTCGCGCGAACGGCGGGCCCGGCGCTCGGCCGCACCCAGCGCCCAGGCTATCGGGCGCAATTCGATACGCTCACTGTCGAAGGGCGGGCCGCGGTGCGCTACGTGCTGGCGCCCGAGGGGTGGGGTCGGTGGCAGGCGTTGCCGGCGGTGAGCGTTGGCGGGGAAACCAGGGAGTCACCCTGAACGAAGTGAGGGGGGCATTCCCGAACGCGTGCCCCCTTCGCTCCGCTCAGGGTGACTCGCCTTCCGCCACCCGCATCACCGCCGCCATGCCCCCGCGCTGCGCCACATTCACCACCTGCCGCTGCGAAGCCCTCGCCAGGATCGCGAGGCCCTCCGGTCCCGACGCGTAGCCCATCACATGGTAGTACATCTCCGGCTGGAGCGAGCCGTCCTCGGAGAGCGTCGGCACCTCGAGCACCGGGATGTGGGCCAGCGACTGGACGACCCACAGCTCCTGGTCGGCCAGCGCGGCGTCGAGGGCCTGGTCCCAATCCGAGGCGGACAGGGTCTGCCCGATGACCACCCCGTCGCCACCGTAGCCCCGGGACGGCTTGAGCACGAGGGTCTCGCGCGCCTCGCGGGCGAACCGGAGCAGGTCGCCGGTTTCGCCGTCGGGAAGCGTGGTGTTCCGCCCGGCGAGGACGCGGGTCCAGAGCACGTGCCGCTGGAAGCAGCGTCGCGACGCCTCGTCGAAGTGGCGTCCGGCGAGCTCCGGATCGGTCAGGATCTCCCAGCAGGCCTTGTGGTCGAGCTCGGCGCCGATCGAGCTCACCACCCGGTTCTCGCGGAACAGGGTGCGCATCGGCGTCACGTCCACGCCCTCGCGCTCGAGCTCGACCAGATCCAGCACACTGTAGTCCCGGTATGCCAGGTCCACCCGGACGTTCTCGTAGTAGACCTCGCCGTCCTTCCCCCGAAGCTCGCTCGGGTCGGCGTGGAGCGTGGTCATGCCGTGGCGGTCGCGGAGATACTCGACCAGGCGCCGCTGCTCGTCGATCCCCTCCATCTCGTACTTGGGCTCCACGAAACACACGGCCCCGCCGGGGCGTCCGACGGCCTCGAGCTGCGCGGTGAGCTCCTGGTGCAGCAGCTCGCGCGCGTCGGTCAGACGCTCGAGCTGGAGGCCGGGATCCTGTGCCCGGAGCAGCGGCACGATGGTCTCGGCGACGATCTCCTCGACCGAGGGAATGAGATGCAGGCCGCCGATGCCGGTGAGGTTGGGCTCGACGAACTTGAAGGTGTCCTTCCAC
>DATEJD010000073.1:0-4370 GCA_035278325.1 Gemmatimonadales bacterium
CCCCAACATCAAGTGGGGCCTGCTCTACGGCCTCATCCTGTGCAACGCCCGCGCGATGGGCGAGTTCGGCGCGGTCTCGGTGGTGTCCGGCCATATCCGGGGCGAGACCAATACGCTGCCGCTGCACGTCGAGATCCTCTATAACGAGTACGCCTTTGCCGCGAGCTTCGCCGTGGCATCGGTGCTGACGCTGCTCGCGCTGGTGACCCTGGCCCTCAAGACGCTGGTGGAATGGCGGCAGCGGCGCGCGGCCGCCGAGCGGGCCGACGCCGACGCCACACTCGAAAGGATGGTCGCATGAGCATCCAGGTCCGCAACCTCCGCAAGAGCTTCGGCGACTTCGTCGCCCTCGACGATGTGAGCCTCGATGTCCCCGGCGGCGAGCTGGTGGCGCTGCTCGGACCGTCGGGCTCGGGAAAGACCACGCTGCTCCGCATCATCGCTGGCCTCGAGGCCGCCGACCGGGGCACCATCCACTTCCACGGCGAGGACGCCACGACCCAGCCCGTGCGGGAGCGCCAGGTGGGCTTCGTGTTCCAGCACTACGCGCTCTTCCGTCACATGAGCGTGTTCGAGAACGTGGCGTTCGGCCTGCGGGTCCGCCCTCGACCGGTCCGCCCCTCCGAGGCGGAGGTCCGCGACACGGTGATGGGGCTGCTCAAGCTGGTCCAGCTCGATGTGCTGGCCAAGCGACGGCCGTCGGAGCTGTCCGGCGGGCAGCGGCAACGGGTGGCCCTGGCGCGTGCGCTGGCGGTCAAGCCTAAAGTGCTGCTGCTGGACGAGCCCTTCGGGGCGCTCGATGCCAAGGTACGGAAGGAGCTCCGCCGCTGGCTCCGGCGGCTGCACGAGGAGGTGCACGTGACCAGCGTGTTCGTGACTCACGACCAGGAGGAGGCCCTCGAGGTGTCCGACCGCGTCGTGATCATGAACGAGGGCCGGGTCGAGCAGAGCGGGACGCCGGAGGAGGTCTACGATCGGCCGGCCACGCCGTTCGTCTACGGCTTCCTGGGCGACGTCAATCTCTTCCATGGCCGCCTGCACCAGGGGCGGGTCAGGATCGGCGACAGCGAGCTGGAGGCGCCCGAGTGGAACGGGGCGATCGACCGCGATGGGGTGGCGTACGTGCGGACCTATGACGTGCAGCTCCATCCCGCGCCGCAGGGGCAGGGCTCGCTCGAAGCCGTGGTGCGGCATGTCCGTGCGTTCGGCGCCGTGATCCGGATCGAGCTCGACCTGGTGGAGGATGGCCGCACCATCGAGGCGCACGTTCCGCGCGCCCAGTACGGCCGCCTGGCGGTCGCCAAGGGTCAGCGGGTGTGGGTGGCGCCGACCAACGTCAAGGTGTTCGCCGAAGGTGCGTAACGGGGCACGGCTACCCCGCCGAGAGCGGCGTGTCGGCGGTGCGGACTGGGAGCGCCGCGGTCACGCGGTCCCACAGGCGCGGGAACCACTGCTGATTGTAGAACAGGAGCATGATCGTGTTCAGGAGCATGTGCTCGAAGAACGGGTGCCCCGACGTGAGATACAGCATGAGGTGAAAGAAGAGTCCCCCCGCGAAGAACAGCGGGGCCAGCCGCGGCAGGAACAGTGACACGAAGAAGAAGGTCTCGAACAGGATGGTTCCGATCGACACGCCGATACAGAGGGTGCGATTCGACGCCATCCAGAGTCCGAGCGTCGGCATGGCCGCTCGGCTGATCGCGTTCTTGAAGATGGCATACTGCAGGGTGTAGCCGTTCATCCACTGCAGGCCACCCACCAGCAGCTTCGTGATCCCGGTCGAGAAGTAGGTCCACGCCAGCAGCACGTGCAGCAGGCGGAGCGGCCACATGGCCAGATCCGTCCGGTCGGCGGGTTCGGGCACACCGAGCCGCCGGGCTCGCCGGCGGCGAAGCCAGGCATCCACCGACAGCCGCTCCCCGGCCGGGGAGAACGCGAGCGCGAGCACGAACAGGAAATAGAGCGCCTCGCGGTGGTGCACGTCGGCATACGAGTAGGCATGGCTCACGAAGAAGCCATAGCACAGCGCGTAGACGAGCAGTGACCACTTGGTCCACAGGCCGATAATCGCGAGCACGCCGGCAGCCATGGCCACCCAGTAGATGGCGGTGAGGCCGGTCGGCGTGAAGAGGACGTCGCGCGGAACCAGGCTCGTCACCAGGCGGATGAGCGGCTGCGGGAGGTCGAAGCTCGAGTTGCGGACGGCGAGATTGATCTGAAAGTCGAGGGAAGGGAAAAACCACAGCATTTCCACGGCCACGACGACGATCCGCACGGCCGCGAGATTGAGGGCGCTGGTGGTCGGGAACCAGTACTCGTTCCAGAAGGTCGTGAGCCGCCGGATGGAAAGCCGGATGGACTACCTCCCGAGCCCTGGCGCGGCCGGATACGCGACCCCGGGCAACGTGTCGAGCGCGATGCCCGTGTCGACCAGTCGCCACCGAATGGTCTCGAGTTGGATACGAACGATGGTGTCCGGGCCGACCTGGTTGAGCCGGTCGATCAGCCATCGGCCGGCGGACGTGTCCCCCCGGCCCAAGGGCATCAGATAGTTGCCACTGAATCCCGGCCGGGTGAGGCCCACGTCGTGGTAGCTGACCGGCCGGATGGTGCCGCGCGAGGAGATCGCCACCAGCTCCCGCCGCATCGCCTCGATCGGGCCTGGTGGGTAGGACTGCGCGTACATGGCCCACATCAGGAACGGCCACCGCGTCTGCCGTAGGCCTTGGTAGGCCAGGACCGGTACGGCGTGCAGTCCTAGAATCAGCAGGATAAAGACGGTGATGCTGGCTTTGCTGCGCACGTCCAGCTCGCCTCGTCAAGGCTCACGGATGGCCGCGTTCAGTAGCCCGCGGGGTGGGTTGTTACCGTGTGGGACTCGTTACCATACTGGCTGGGTCCAGACCGATAGTCAATTTGAGCCGCCTACGGCGTGGTCCCGCCTCCAGTGCGGTCCCGCAGCCGACGGCGCTCACCTCAGCCGTACGCCGGATGCCGGCAAGGCCTGAGCCAGCCGGGCAAAGCCGCAGGGATGCACGTTCTCGCGGCTTCGCCCATTCGAGACAGCCGCCGCGTCCGACACCGGGACGCATTCCGCCCGCGATTCCAGCGCTCCGCATGACTCGAGACAGCGCTCTTGGCCGCCGATAGCCAAGCCTGAGGGCCTTGGATCTCCCGACGGTTCACCCACCTGCAAGATCCGTCTATTTCGCGTCAACATCGACAACAGTCGTCTAAAATATTGACGAAATATTGTTACAATTGCCAACAGGCCTGCTGCATAAACTGTTGTGCTATATGGAACTATATGGCCGTGTCTAAAGTGGCCTCGAAAATACTGTCTCATTTCTGCTTATTGAAGGGATTCCCGAAGACGCCGAAAATAGTCTCGAGCCCAAGGGTGGTGGTGGACGTCGGGAAAGGTTGGGACCCCCCGAAGCACTCCGTTTAGAAAGGCCAATCGAAATGACGTACACGTTCAAGCTTGCGCGCAGGCTGGCGGTTCTGCGAGACTTCGGAGTGCTCGCGGTCCTCGCGCTTTTGGCGGCCTGCAACAGGGACCTGACGGCCCCGGAGCCCGGCGCTTCCGCGTCCGCCGATGAGGCATCCTTCCTCCAGGTCGTCCCACGCAGAGTGACCGTGGAAATCAATCAGGCAATTCAGTTCCGCGCCCAGCCGCGTGCTGTGCTCGGCAAGATCGATCCCATCCACGTCGATGAGTGGGCCGCCACCGGCGGGACGATCTACTCGGACGGCACGTTCATGTCCTCGAGCGCCGGCACCTTCAAGGTGGTCGGTCACAGCCGAGGCCGGAAGCATTCCGATACCTCCACGGTGGTCGTGGTTCCTCCTGCCACCGATCTCGTGAGCATCAGCGTCGCTCCCGCCAGCGTCACCCTGGGCCCGGGCGCGACCTATACCTTCACCGCGACTGGTCATCTCGCGGACGGCTCGACCGCGCCGATTGGCGTCACCTGGGCCGCGACGGGCGGGACCGTCGATCCGTCGGGCGTCTATACCGCGGGCGCTACACCAGGCACCTATCGCATCGTCGCAACCAGCACGTCCGGCGCGCTGGCCGACACGGCCGCGATCACGCTGGCCGCGCCGACCGCGCCGGCCCCCACGCTCACCAGCGTCGTGGTCTCGCCGCTCACCGTATCGCTCACGTCGGGCGGGACCAAGCAGTTCAAGGCCTACGGCTGGAATTCGACGGGCGACAGCATCGGGATCACCGTCACGTACGCCGCCACGGGCGGGACCATTTCCTCCACCGGTCTCTATACCGCGGGCTCGACGGCCGGCACCTTCCGCGTGATCGCGAAATCCAACGGCCTCGCGGACACCGCGGCCGTGAGCATCACGAACCC
>DATEJD010000074.1:0-10849 GCA_035278325.1 Gemmatimonadales bacterium
AGCCCCAGCGCGCCGACGGCCGCTGTCCGCCCGCACCGCCGAGTCCCGGCGGCGCTCGCGTTCGTGCTGGGCCTGCTCGTGACGGCCACCATGGGCATGCTGCTCTGGCAGCGGACCCACCGGGCGGCCCCGGCGGGAGCCGACGGCAGCCGGGTGGTAGCGGTGCTGCCGTTCGAGAACCTGGGCGGTCCGGACCAGGAGTACTTCGCGGACGGCGTCACCGACGCCATTCGCGGCAAGCTGGCCGCGATCCCCGGGCTGCAGGTGATCGCGCGCAGCAGCTCGAGCCCCTACAAGGGCAGCGGCAAGGCGCCGGCCCAGATCGCCGACGAGCTCGGGGCCCAGTACCTCCTTACCGGCACGGTGCGCTGGGAGAAGGATGCCTCCGGCAACCGGGTGCAGGTGAGCCCCGAGCTGGTACAGGTGCGGGCGGGCGGCGCGCCGACGACGCAGTGGCAGCAACCCTTCAGCGCAGGCATGACGGACGTCTTCCAGGTCCAGGCCGACATCGCCAAGCAGGTGGCCGAGGCGCTCAACCTCGAGCTGGGCGAGCGGCAGCAGGCCGTGATCAGCGAGCGGCCGACGGCCAACCTCGCGGCCTACGACGCGTACCTCCGGGGCGAGGAGCTGCTGGCGCAGGGCGCCGGTGACCCGATCCGACTGCGCGCCGCCATCGCGGCGTACCAGCAGGCCGTGGCGCTCGACACCGGGTTTGTGCTTGCCTGGGCCCAGCTCTCGCGTGCCAACTCGTTCCTGTACGGCAACGCGGGCGTGTCGGCGGAGGTGGCAGAGCAGTCACGGAGTGCCGCCAACCGAGCGCTGGCGCTGGCCCCGGGCCGGGCCGAGGCGCTGCTGGCGCTCGGTGACTATTACAGCTACATCCCATCGGACAACACCAAGGCCCTCGAGCAGTATGCTCTGGCCCAGCACACCGCCCCGCACAACGCAGAGATCCTGTCGGGCGCCGCGCTGAGCGAGCTCAGCCTGGGCCGGTGGGAGCAATCGCTGGATCACTTGAAGCAGGCGCTCGCGCTCGACCCCCGGTCGGCCCGGACAGCGGGCAGGCTGGCCCGGACGTACATCTTCCTCCGTCGGTATGACGAAGCGATTCCCGCGGCCGATCGCGCGATTGCCCTGGCCCCGAGCAGTCCGGCGCAGGTCCTGGTCAAGGTGATGGCGCACCTGGGCAAGGGCGACCTGACCGGCGCGCGGCGTGTGCTCGACTCGGTCCCGCCGACGGTCGACCCGACCAGCCTTGTGGCGACGGTGGCCCAGTTCTGGGACCTCTACTGGGCGCTGGACGAAAGCCGACAGCAGCTCCTGCTGAGGCTCTCCCCGTCGGCATTCGGCGATTCGCGGGAGGGCTGGGCGCTGGCGCTGACGCACACCTATTGGCTGCGGGGCGACCGGGCTCGAGCCCGGATCTACGCCGATTCCGCGCGTCAGGTGATCGAGAGCAAGCTGGCGGCACAGGAGGATGCCCAGCTCCGCGTGCTCCTGAGCAATGCCCTGGCATACCTGGGGCACCGCGACGAGGCCCTGCGAGACGGCGAGCGCGCCGTGACCGAGCTGCCCGTGAGCAAGGACGCGTTCACCGGGGCCTATATCCAGCACCAGCTCGTCCGCACCTACCTACTCGTGGGCCAGCCGGAGAAGGCGCTGGATCAGCTGGAGCCACTGCTCCGCATTCCGTACTATCTGTCGCCCGACTGGCTCCGGATCGATCCGATGTTCGACCCGCTCAGGAAGAACCCGCGATTCCAGAAGCTGGCGGGCGCTTCGTGAGCGCCCTTCACCCCCATCTCCACAAGGCCTTGCGTGGCTGACCTGCGCGACCAGCTCCAGATCGGTCTCGCGGACCGCTACCGCATCGAGCGCGAGCTAGGGCGGGGCGGGATGGCCACCGTCTACCTCGCGCACGACCTCCGGCACGACCGGCCCGTCGCGCTCAAAGCGTTGCACCCGTCCCTGGCCGCGACGCTGGGACCGGAGCGGTTCGAGCGCGAGATCCGGCTGGCCGCGCGGCTCCAGCATCCCCACATCTGCGGCGTGCTCGACTCGGGGGAGGCCGGGGGGCAGCTGTGGTTCACGATGCCGTTCGTCGAGGGCGAGACGCTGCGCCAGCGGCTCGAGCGGCAGCGCCAGGTGCCGGTGGAGGAGGCGGTCCGGCTGACGCTCGAGGCGGCCGACGCGCTGCAGTATGCCCACGAACGCGGGGTGGTCCATCGCGACGTGAAGCCGGAGAACATCCTGCTCACCGGCAGCCACGCGCTGGTGGCCGATTTCGGCGTGGCCAAGGCGCTGCACGGCTCGGCCGAGGTGCCGACGCTGGCGGCGAATTCCATCACCGGGACCGGCATGGCCATCGGTACGCCGGCCTACATGAGCCCGGAGCAGGCCAGCGGATCGAAGGAGCTCGGGCCGAGCACCGACGTCTACGCGCTCGGCTGCGTGCTGTACGAGATGATCGCGGGCGAGCCGCCGTTCACCGGCCCCACCATCCAGGCCATCATCGCCAAGCGGCTGGCGACCGATCCGACCCCGCTCACCGTCCTCCGGCCCGATGTCCCGGCCGGCCTGGCGGCGGCCATCGCGAGGGCGATGCATCGCACGCCGGCCGAGCGCTATCCATCCGCCGGCGAGTTCGCCCGCGCGCTCGAGCAGGCGATGCGGCCGGTACCGGCGGCGGCGCACGCACCCACCGCAGCTCCACCCTGGTTCCGGCGCGGCGCCGCGATCTTCGTCGTGGGAGTGGTGGTCGGGCTCGGAGTGCTGTTCGCCTGGCGGCGGGACCATGCCGACGTGCCGACCGCCGAGGGCGGCGTCAAGCGGCTGGCGGTGCTGCCGTTCGACAACCAGGGAGCGCCGGCCGACGACTATTTCGCCGACGGCGTCACCGATGAGATCCGGGGCAAGCTGGCCTCGCTGCCCGGCCTCCAGGTGACGGCCCGGAGCAGCTCCGCGCCGTACAAGCGCAGCAGCCGGACACCGGCCGACATCGGACGGGAGCTCGGGGTCGATTACCTCCTGACCGGCACGGTGCGGTGGGAGAAAGGCGCCGGCGGCAACCGCGTACGGGTGAGCCCGGAGCTGATCCAGGTGTCCACCGGCTCGAGCCGCTGGCAGCAGCCGTTCGACGCGGCGCTCTCCGACGTGTTCCAGGTCCAGGCGGACATCGCGGGACGGGTGGCCGAGGCGCTCAACCTGGCGCTGGAAGCGCCCAAGCAGCGCGAGCTGGCCGAGCGCCCCACCACGAGCCTGGCAGCGTACGACGCGTTTCTCAAGGGCGAGGATGTGGCGCAGGGCATCTGGGGCGTGAGCCCAGGCAAGCTTCGGAACGCCGCCGCCTATTACGAGCAGGCGGTGGCGCTCGATTCCTCGTTCGCTTTGGCATGGGCGCAGCTCTCGCGCGTGCTCTCCTACGCCTACTTCATCGGCACCCCCAGCCCGAGCGACGCGGAGCGGGCGCGGTTCGCTGCGGAACGCGCGATCGCGCTGGCGCCGACCAAGTCGGCGGGCCATCTCGCCCTGGGCGATTACCAGCGCAATATCGCGACCGACAACGAGCGGGCGAGCAACGAATACACGCAGGCCCTGCGCCTCGCGCCCAACGACGTCGACCTCCTGACCGGCGCTGCCCTGGCCGAGCAGAGCCTGGGGCAATGGGACGAGTCCGTGGCCCAGCTTCGGCGGAGCCTGACGCTCGACCCGCGGTCGGTGACCACCGCGCGCCGATTGGCGTTCACCCTTCTCTGGGTGCGGCAGTACCAGGACGCGCTGGCCGTGAGCGAAGCGGCCCTTCGGCTGGCCCCGAGCCATCTCCAGGCGCGGTCCACCAGGGCGATGATGTACCTGGCCCAGGGCAACCTCGATGGCGCCCGGCAGGTCGTGCGGGAGACGCCCTCGGAGATCGAGCCGACCACGCTGGTCGCTTACATCGCCACCTATTGGGACCTGTACTGGCTGCTCGACGAGGAGCAGCAGAAGCTGCTGCTCCGGCTCCAGCCCAGCTCGTTCGACGAGGATCGGGGTAACTGGGGGCAGGTGCTGGCCGAGGTCTACGCGCTTCGCGGCGACAGTGCGCGGGCCCACGCCTTCGCCGACACGGCGCGGATCGCCTTCGAGACTCAGCTCAAGGCCACCCCCAACGACGCGCAGCGCCACGTGCTCCTCGGCCTGGTCCTGGCCTACCTCGGCCGGAAGGTGGAGGCCATTCGGGAGGGCGAGACCGGCGTGGCACTGCTGCCGGTAAGCCGGGATGCGTACGGCGGTGCGTACAACGAGCACCAGCTTGCCCGGATCTACATCCTGACCGGCGAGCACCAGAAGGCGCTCGACCGGCTCGAGCACCTGCTGAGCATTCCTTATTACCTCTCGCCCGGGTGGCTCAAGGTGGATCCCACCTTCGCACCGCTCCGGAACGAGCCGCGGTTCAAGAAGCTGGTGGCTGAAGGACGGTAGGACGGAAGGTTGGTAGGACAGAAAGATCGTCGGGTCCGACGGTGTGCAGATCCTACCGTCCGACCTCCTTCCCTCCTTCCGTCCTCGAGGAGATTCACATGATACCCATTCGCCCGTGGCTCCTCGTCCTGGTCCTGGCCGGGCTGATCACGCCAGCGCCGGCCCGGGCGCAGGACGACGTTCCGCCGGTGATCGCCAAGTTCAAGGAGAAGGACCCGGGCATGGAGAAGATCTTTTCCGACGCCGTGGGGTATGCGGTGTTTCCCACCGTCGGCAAGGGCGCGATCGGGATCGGCGGCGCGCGAGGCAAGGGCTGGGTGTACGAGGGCGGGGCAGTGGTCGGGAAGTCCACGCTGACCCAGGTGAGCATCGGCTTCCAGCTCGGCGGTCAGGCGTACAGCGAGATCGTGTTCTTCCAGACCAAGCAGGCGCTCGACAATTTCAAGCTCGGCCATCTCAAGCTCGACGCGCAGGCCTCGGCCGTCGCGCTGACCGCGCGGGCCTCGGCCGACCTGGCGTACCGGAACGGCGTCGCCATCGTGACCATGGCCAAAGGCGGACTCATGTACGAGGCGTCGGTTGGCGGGCAGAAGTTCTCTTACACGCCGGTCGGGAAGTAGCCGGGTGGCCAACTTCCGAACGGCACTCCACACCGATCCACCGCACCATCATTCCAGCTCTCATCCTTCGGGCGAGGACACATGAAACCCGAGCTCCGCGCCCAGCTCCAGGCCGCGCTCGCCGACCGCTACACCCTCGACCGCGACCTCGGACGCGGAGGCATGGCGTCGGTGGTGATGGCGCGCGACCTCCAGAACGACCGCATGGTCGCGCTCAAGGTGCTCCACTCGGAGCTCACCTCCACCGTGGGCGGCGACCGCTTCAAGCGCGAGATCCGGGTGGCCGCCCGGCTCCAGCACCCGCACATCCTCGGCATCCTCGACTCGGGCGAGACGCCCGAAGGCCAGCTCTGGTTCACCATGCCGCTGGTCGACGGCGAGAACATCTACGAGCGGCTCGAGCGCGAGCGGCAGTTCCCGCCCGCCGAGGCGATCCGGATCGCCACCGCCGCGGCCAGCGCCCTGGCCTACGCCCACGAGCAGGGCGTGGTGCACCGCGACATCAAGCCCGACAACATCATGCTCGCCGGCGACCAGGTGCTGGTGGCCGATTTCGGCGTGGCCCGCGCGGTCAGCGAGGTGGCGGAGAAGCTCACCGCGACCGGCATGATCGTCGGCACGCCGACCTACATGAGCCCGGAGCAGGCCAGCGGCGACAAGTCGATCGACGGTCGGTCCGACACGTTCGCGCTCGGCTGCGTGCTGTACGAGATGCTGGCCGGTGAGCCGCCCTTCCGGGGCCCCAACCCCCAGGCCACGCTGATGCGCCGGTTCATGGGCCCGCCCCGGCCGCTCCGGCCGATGGTGCAGGTCTCCGAGCAGGTCGAGGCGGCCATCATCCGCTCGCTGGCCAAGGATCCGGCGGAGCGGTTCGCCACAGCGGCGGAGTTCGCCGACGCCCTGGCCGGTCGCGCGGTGGCCCCACCCAAGCCCGCGGCGGCGGACCACACCCGAGTGGCGGCGGCGGACCCCGCGGGTGCGAAGAAGAAGGGCTGTGCGGCGGTGCTCCTGGCGGGCGTGGGACTGGCGGGGGCCGCGGCTGGATTGTTCCGGCTGCTCCTCTGACCTTCCATCCGCCGGGCCGCTTCCGTAGCTTGCCGTACCGAATCCCCTAGCCTGCGATCGTCCTCTATGTCTTCCGATTCCGCGCGCCGGAAGTTCGTGGTCCGCCTGCACCTGATCGGCCTCGCGGCCGCGGTGATCCTCGCCGCCGTGGTGGTGATGCTGCTGCGGAACATCGCGCCGCCCGGCGCCGGTGACCAGGTGATCAACGGCTCGCTGATCTTCCTCCTGGTCGCGCTCATCGTGGAACAGGTCATCGCCTGGCAGATGCGGGTCCGGATTCTCGCCCCCAGCAGCCGCGCGGCCGGCGTGGCGATCCGGGTGGCCGAGGGCGACCTCACCATGAGCCCCGACGACATCGGCGGCAACGACGAGCTCACCCACTCGCTCGACGCGATGCTCGAGAAGCTTCGGACCCTGGTGGGCACCATCCGCCAGCACGCGCACGAAGCCGCGGCGATGTCGCAGCAGATCGCGGCCTCGACCCAGCAGATGACGGCCTCCACCACTGAAGTCGCCAGCACCACCGGCGACTTGACGGAACGGGCCAACCAGCAGGCGCAGGTGGTGCGCGCCGCGGCGGAGGACGCGGGCAAGATCCTCGACATCGCCCAGGAGCTGGCGGCGGGGGCCACGCAAGCGGCGGAGCGGAACGCGGCGCTGGCTCGGCTCGCGCGCTCGCACCGCCAGCGGCTGGACGTGAGCACGGCCGAGCTTGCGCGGCTGGCGGAGGAGGTGGAGCAGGCGGCGGTCGAGGCCGAGGCGCTCACGGCCGCGTCGGAGGAGATCGAGAAGTTCGTCACGCAGACCAAGGCGATCGCCAAGCAGACCCACATGCTCGCGCTCAATGCCTCGATCGAGGCCGCCCGCGCCGGCGAAGAGGGGAAGGGCTTCAGCGTGGTGGCCGAGGAGGTGCGGAAGCTCGCGGGGCAGGCGGCGCGCTCGGCCGGGTCCACCAGCGAGACGGTGCAGATCGTGCTCGAGCGGGTGCGGACCGCGCGCGAGCGGCTCATCCGCCTGGGCCAGGGCGGGCTCGCCGCCAAGGACGCCGCCCACGAGGCCGCCGCCGGCCTCGGCAGCGTCGCGACCGAGGCGGAGGCCAACGACGAGTGGACCCGGCGGATCTCGGCGTCGGCGAGTGAGGTGCGTGGGCTGATCGAAGGCATCGCGGGGCGGATGCGCGAGGTCTCGGCCGGGACCGAGGATTACGCGGCGGCCGCCCAGGAGATCGCGGCCGCGGCGGAGCAGCTCAATGCGTCCACCGAGGAGATCTCGACCAGCGCCAGCCACCTGGCCGACGCGGCGGAGCGGCTCACGGGAGCGGTGGGCGGGTTCAGGTTGAGTTAGCGGTGAGCGGTGAGCGGTGAGCGGTGAGCGGGAGTCTCCCTGAACGCAGTGAAGGGGGCATGCCCCAACGCCTGCCCCCTTCGCTTCGCTCAGGGTGACTCGGATCCCGTTTACTATTGACCTCCATGCTCACCCTCCTTTCCAATTGCGAGCTGTACGATCCGACGCCGCGAGGCCGGGCGCACCTTCTGGTAGCCGGCGAGCGCGTCGTATGGGTCGGCAGCGAGCGGCCCGCCCTGCCCGCCGGTCTCGACGTCGACGAAGTCGACCTCCAGCACCGGCGCGTCATTCCCGGCCTCATCGATGGACATGTGCACCTGACCGGCGGCGGCGGAGAGGCCGGGCCGCATACGCGGGTGCCTCCGGTGGCCATGAGCCGGCTCACCGCCGGCGGCGTCACCACCGCCGTCGGCGTGCTCGGCACCGACGACGCCGTCCGCACCACCGCCGAGCTGGTGACGGTGGCGCGTGGGCTCATCCAGCAGGGGCTCAGCGCCTGGTGCCACACCGGCGGCTACCACGTGCCGCTCACCACGGCCACCGGCAGCGTCCGGCTCGACATCGTGCTCATCGACCTCATCCTCGGCGTGGGCGAGCTGGCCATCAGCGATCACCGCTCGAGTCAGCCCACGCTCGAAGAGCTGCTGCGCATCGCGGCCGACGCGCACGTGGGCGGCCTCATGAGCGGCAAGGCGGGCATCGTGCACCTCCACGTGGGCGACGGCGAGGCCGGCCTCGAGCTGGTGCGGCAGGCGCTCGATCGGAGCGAGCTGCCGCCGGCGGTGTTCAACCCGACCCACGTGAACCGCAAGCGGCGGCTGTTCGACGAGGCGATGGCCCTCGCGGAGCGCGGTGTCACGGTGGATGTGACCGCATTTCCGGTGGAGGAAGGCGAGGACGCGTGGCCTGCGGAGGTGGCGCTGGTGCGCTATCTCGACGCGGGACTGCCGGCGGATCGGATTACCGTGAGCTCCGACGGCGGCGGCTGTCTGCCGGTGTTCGATGCGGAGGGGCGGGTCACCGCAATGGACGTCGGCTCGCCCGCCGCGCTGGGCGATACGCTCCGCAGCCTGCTCCGCTCCAGGCAGGACCTCGAGCGGGTGTTGCCGGCGTTCACCAGCAATCCCGCGCGACTGCTCAGGCTCGAGCGAAAGGGGCGTCTCGCGCGGGACGCCGATGCCGATCTGGTGGTGCTGGATGCGGACGGTGGCGTGGCGGACGTGATGGCGCGCGGGCGGTGGTTCGTGCGCGGAGGACGAGCGGTGGTGCGGGGGATGTTCGAAACACTCTGAGTGCCCGGCCTAGTCCGATCCGGCCATCGCGTCGACCGCGGGGAATAGAATGTCCCACCGTGCCCCCTTCCCCGGCTCCGACGCCACCCAGATGTAGCCATTGTTCTGCTTGACCGACCCATACACGGCCGCGAGCCCGAGCCCCACGCCCTTTCCCAGTGGCCGGGTGGTGAAGAACGGCTCGAAGACGCGCTCCAGTACCTCGGAGCTCATGCCGGATCCCGAGTCGGTGACGGCGATCGCCACGTAGGTTCCCGGTGCGATGCTGACGCCGGGATACCGCTCATGGACCTCCGCCTCGCTCAGCCGCCGCTCACCCGTCTCGATGGTCAACAGCCCGCCCTCGGGCATGGCATCCCGGCCGTTGAGCACGAGGTCGGTCAGGATCTGGTCGAGCTGGCCCAGGTCCACCTGCACGCGCGGGAGTCCGGGCGCGAGGACCACCTTCAGCTCGATATCGGGCCCCAACAGCGTCCGCAGCGCGCCGACCGCCCGGGCGATCACCTCGTTGACGTCGGCCCGGACCGGCCGGCTGATCTCGCGCCGCGCGAAGGCAAGCAGCCTCCTGGTGAGCGTCGACGAGCGATGGGCGGACGCGAGCACCTGGGCGGTGTGCCCGTGGCGCGGGTCGTCAGGCGACATCTCACGGTCCAGCAGCTCGGTGAACCCGATGATCGACATCAGCATGTTGTTGAGCTCGTGTGCGACCCCACCGGCCAGACGTCCGAGCGCCTCCAGCCGCTGCGCGTGGCGGAGCGCGTCCCTGCCGCGCTCGAGCCGGTCGACATCCGACATCGCGCCCAGCATCCGGAGCGGCACGCCGTCGGTGCTCCGCATGATGAGCGCGCGGTCGTGCACCAGCACGTACTCCCCGTCGCAGCGCCGGAACCGGAAGGTCTCCTCCCAGCGATCGCCCCCGCCGGCGATGGCCCGTTGAACGCTCTGGATCACGCGGTCGCGATCCTGGGGATGGATGCGCTCCTCCAACCAACGGACGTCCTTGCCCACCTCGCCGGGGGTGTAGCCGAAGACCTCCTGGAAGCCGTCGGTCCAGTTGACGGTGTGGGTATTGAGGTCGCGGTCCCAGAGCGCCTCGTCGGCCGCGCGGACCGCCAGCCGATACCGCTCCGCGCTCTGGCGGAGCTCCTGCTCGAACTCGCGCTCGATCGTGAGGTCGCGGAACACCTTGGCGAAACCGGTCAGCCTGCCCGCCGGGTCCACCAGCCGGTAGGTCATACCCGAGGCCCAGAACCGGGAGCCATCCTTTCGCTGAAGCCAGCGCTCGTCGCTCGCGGCGCCGTGAGCCTCGGCGAATACCAGCTCGCGCTCGGGCACGCCGGCCTCGCGGTCCTCCCGGGTGAAGATCTCGCGGGTGTGACGGCCGACGAACTCGTCGCGCCCATAGCCAAGCAGACGCTCGACGCCGACGCCCCAGGTCAGGTTGCGGCCGTCCGGGTCGATCAGGAACATGGCGTGATCTCGGGACTGTTCCACCAGGGCGCGGAACAGCACGTGTTCGGTCATGCGCTCGCTCGTGATGCGTGGGCCGGCGCCACCGGCCCGCAGGCTCGTCCCGGGTGCTCCCGCACGGTGCACCTTAGGGAGTCGGGCCAGGGCGAAGCGGTGAGTATGCTCACACAACCCTCCCCTGCCCTCTGCCCGGTCCACGTGTATCTTAGGCGGCGCGGGATGACCGGCAGGCGTGCTGCCGGCGGACCTTCAGCGGGAGGGCCCTGGTGGCGGACGGCCGCGGCTACATCATTCCGGTAGGTGGGGCGGAAGAAAAGATCGGCGACATCACCATCCTGCGGCGCTTCGCGTCGCTGTGCGGCACGACCGGGCGGATCGCCATCATCCCGACGGCGTCCGAGATGAGCGACACGGGAGCCCGGTACGAGACCATCTTCCAGGGGCTCGGCGTCACCGAGGCCAGAGCCCTTCCCATCCACACTCGCGCCGACGCCGAGCTGCCGGAGCTGCTCGCCATCCTGGACCAGTCGGACGGCATCTTTCTCACCGGGGGCAACCAGCTCCGGCTGAGCACGATGATCGGCGGCACGTCGATGG
>DATEJD010000075.1:0-8621 GCA_035278325.1 Gemmatimonadales bacterium
GTTGGTGCGGCCCTTCACCACGGAAGCACGGAAGACACGGAAGGCTCCCTGGTCAGGCCAACCTCCTCTCATTCCGGGACGGAAGAGTTGGGTCACGAGAGTTTTTGGGGTGGGGGGCACCCCAACATCTCGGCAGCGAGGCCGGCTTCGGCGCGGAATGAGCGGAGGGTGGCCTGACCAGGGAGCCTTCCGTGTCTTCCGCGCTTCCGTGGTGAAGGGCCCGTGGTCTCAACCTCTGGACGAAACCCTCGGACCGCGCTCGTATTGCAACACGTTCTTAGCGCCCGACCGCCTTCCCGCCTTCCGCCACCGCTTTCCGCCGCCTTTCCGCCTTCCGCGCGACGATGTCCCGCACGATCAGCTCGCCGTGGCCCCGGGCGTTTTCGATGAAGAGACGGTTGGCGTCGTTGCCGCTCGCGATCACGCCCGCCAGGTAGATCCCGTCGATCGGGGTGGCCATGGAGCGCTCGTCGTGGGCTGGGACGCCGCTGGCCTCGTCCACCGGCACGCCGAGGCGGCGGAGCATCGTCGTGTCGGCGTGGTAGCCGGTCATGGCGAGCACGGCGTCGCAGGGAAGCCGCTCCACGGCGCCCGAGTCCGATACCAGCTCGACGTCCGTCGGCGTGATAGCCTGTACCCGGGTACGCCAGCGGACCGCGATGCTCCCTTCCTTTACCCGGTTGGTGATGTCGGGCAGCACCCAGGCCTTGACCGTGCGGTCGAATCCCTCGCCGAAGTGCACCAGCGTGACCGTGGCACCGGCCCGCCAGGATTCGAGCGCGGCGTCGACGCTGCTGTTCCCCGCCCCGATGACCACCACCCGCCGATGCCAGAAGGGATGTCCCTCGAGGAAGTAGTGGTGGACGTGCGGCAGGTCCTCGCCGGGGATATCGAGATAGTTTGGGTTGTCGTAGTACCCGGTGGCGAAGACGACGTTGGCGGCCCGGTACCGCTTGGTGTCGTGCGCGCGCTGCACGTCCAGCGTGAAGCCGCCGTCGCGCTCGCGCCGGACATCGACCACGTCTTCACCGGGGCGAACGTCGAGCCGATAGTGCTCGGCCACGCGCCGATAGTAGATCAGCCCGTCGGCCCGGGTGGGCTTTTCGTGGCTGGCGATGAACGGGATCCCGCCGATCTCGATCCGCTCCGGAGTGGAGAAGAACGTCATCTGGAGCGGATAGCGCTCGATCGTCGACACGATCGTGCGTCGATCCAGGACCACGCACTGCACGCCGGCCTGGGTGGCGGCGATGCCGGCGGCCAGCCCGCACGGACCGGCACCCACCACGATGAGCTCGGCGGCCTCGCTCATACCTCGATGATCTGGTCGCGGCGGGTGCCCACGCTCACATAGCGGACCGGCGCTCCGGAGAGCTCCTGCAGCCGGTCGAGGTAGGCGCGGGCGGCCTTGGGGAGGTCCTGCAGCCGACGGGCGCCGCCGGTGGGCTGCTGCCATCCCGGGAGCACCTCATACACCGGCTGAACCCGGCCGAGCGCGTCGGCCATGGCGGGCATCTCCTCGCACACCTCGCCGTCCAGCCGGTAGGCCGTGCACACGGGAATCTCGGCGAAGCTGTCGAGCACATCCATCTTGGTGACCGCGAGCCCGGTGAGCCCGTTCACCCGCACGGCATAGCGCACTACGGTGGCGTCGAACCAGCCGCACCGTCGTGGTCGGCCCGTCACCGAGCCGAACTCACCGCCGAGCTCGCGCAGACGCTCGCCGAACGGGCTCTCGGCCTCGGTCGGAAGCGGGCCGTTGCCGACCCGCGTCGTGTAGGCTTTCACCACGCCGAGCACACCGTTGATGGCCGTGGGACCCAGCCCGGCCCCCACCGCGGCGCCGCCGGCAGTGGTGTTCGAAGAGGTGACATAGGGATAGGTCCCGTGATCCACGTCGAGCAGCGCGCCCTGGGCTCCCTCGAGCAGCACGCGCTTGCCGGCCTTGAGAGCCCGGTGCACCAGGAGCCCGGTGTCGGCCGCGAGCGGCAGGAGCCGCGGAGCCAAGCGGACCAGGAGCTCGGCGTGCTGTTCGAACGAGGCGCGCTCGCTGCTCCCCATCAGCTCGAGCAGTCGGTTGGCGCGGCCCACCCGGTCGGCCAGCAACCCGCGGGCGCAGTCCAGGTGACGGAGGTCGACCACCCGGATCCCGCGGCGGCCGTACTTGTCCTCGTACGCCGGACCGATGCCGCGGCCGGTGGTGCCGATGTTCTGGCTCTTCTCGCTGGCCGCGTCGAGCAGCTTGTGATACGGGAGCACGAGATGGGCCCGGTCGGAGACGAACATCCGCCCCGTGGTATTCACGCCGCGCTCGGCGAGCTGGTCGAGCTCCCCGAAGAAGGTCTCCGGCTCGAGCACCACGCCATTGCCCACGACGCAAGTGACGTTGGGATGCAGGATGCCGGACGGGATCTGGCGCAGGATGAAGTGGGAGTCGCCGATCACCACGGTGTGGCCGGCGTTGGCGCCCCCCTGGTAGCGGACCACGAAATCGGCCCGCTCGGCGAGGACGTCGACCAGCTTGCCCTTCCCCTCATCGCCCCACTGGGCGCCCACGACCACGACGCAGGTGGTCCGGCCATCGAACATCGCGTATCTCCCGATCGCCCAATGAAAAAGAGCCCCTCACGGGGCTCCAGAATCCTCGGGCAAACGTATGCGCGCGCGGGCCAACAGTCAATTCGCCGCGAGCGCTCGGCCGACGCGTATCGCGGTATCGAGCGAGAGGCCGTCGGCCGTGTCGGCCGGGGTGTGAATGAGGCGGAGTGTGCGCCAGGTGAGCCGACCGATGGTGACCGCCGGAACGCCGCGACGGGCGAACGGGACGCTGTCGGTCAGGATGCCAAGGGGAAGGCGTCGGAGCCGGGCGGGCAGGCCAGCGGCGGCGAGTCCGGCCGCCACCCGACGGGCCAGCGCCTCACCCCGGGGGTCATGACTCACGAGCGCGAGCTGGCCCTCCTGATCGATGGTGTCGAGGTTCACCACCACGCTTCCCGCAAGCGACTGCGCCTGCCCGGCCGCGAAGATCCTGGCGCCCACCAGGCCGAACTCCTCCGCTCCCGTGATGAGAATGCCGGTGTCGCCGGTCATCGCCTCGGCCGCGGCCAGGGCCCCGGCCACACCGGTGCCGTTGTCGCGTGCGCCCGCCGATCCGCCCCGAAGCCGACCTCCGCCGGAGAGGGCGCCGGCGATGACCGTGATGCCCACCCCGAGCGCCGCCAACCACAGCGGAATCGGGCCCCAGAGCCGTGCGATCGCGAGCACCAGCAGCACGATCACCGAGAGCAGGAGGAACCATACCGCGATCAGCCGGCCGGCCATCGATTGCGCCTGGGCCTTGGTGTCGAGGTGGGCCACGATCCAGCGGCTGACCGGCCCGGTGCCCCGGGTCGCGATCAGGTTGGCATCCTCGCGTACCGGCCCCCCGATCGGAATCCATCCCAGACCGACCCCAGTGGCCACCACGGCCACCACGGCAATGCCACCTCCCAGCAGAAGCAGGGCGGTCCATCCGGGGAGCGCGTCACCCGTCAGGGCGGGAAGGAGGAGCAGTCCAAGCGCGCCAAGCCCCGCGCCGAACACCGGCAGCGCGAGCGGTGCCGATGGCGTGAAAAGGAAGCGCTGCCGCTCGACCCGATAACCGAGCGCTTCGAGATGGCCGGCAACCAGATCGCGGGCCGCGGCCGCCGCGGGCGTGCCGGCCTCGCGTGGTGCGGCCAGCAGCTGCCCCATCGTGTCGTGAAGGGCGGGCACCGTGGGTCAGGCCGAGGCGGCCTGCTTGGTGCCCTTCTTCGGAGAAGCGGACGCGGGGCCGGTTGTGGACAGCGCGGCCCTGGCGGTTTCCTCGGTGATGAGCCCGTCCTCCACCAGGCTGGCCAGGTGCTGCTCGAACGTCTGGCTGCCGAGCTGCTTGCGGCCCTCGCTCATGTGCCGGTGAATGTCGCCGGTCTTCGCCGGATCCCTGAGCGCCTCGCGCACGCCCGCCGTGGTGATCAGGACCTCCATCGCCGGCACGCGGCCCTTCTCGTCCTTCTGGGGCAGGAGCTGCTGTGAGATGATCGCCCGGAGCGCCTCGGAGAGCCGCATGCGCCCGATCTCGCGCTCTTCCCGAGGAAGTGTCGTCAGGATGCGGTCGATGGTGGCGCCGACGCCAGGGGTCGGCATCGTGGCGATGACCAGATGGCCGGTTTCGGCCGCCTTGATGGCGGTGTCGATCGTCTCGGGATCCGCGATCTCGCCCAGCACCACGACGTCCGGGTCCTGCCGCAGCGCGGCGCGGAGCCCGATGGCGAGATCGTCGGTGTCCACGCCCACCTCGCGCTGCGTGATCGAGCAGCTCAGGTCGCGGTGGAGAAACTCGATCGGGTTCTCGATGGTGACCACGTGCTTATGCTGGGTGCGGTTGATGTGGTGCACCATGGCGGCCACGGTGGAGCTCTTCCCGCTGCCGCTCACGCCCGTCACCAGCACCAGCCCGCGCTCGGATTCGGCAATCTGCGCCAGCACCGCCGGGAGCCGGAGCGACTCGATGGTCGGCACGGTGAAGGGAATCACCCGCATGACGATCATGAAGGACGAGCGCTGCCGCAGCACGTTGACCCGGAACCGCCCCACGCCCGGCATGCCCCACGAGCAATCGAAGTCCCGCAGGCGATCGATCCGACCGCGGTCCTCATCGCTGCTGATGAGCTTGAGCGCGATGGCGCGGGTCTGATCGGGCGTGAGCCGCTGCTTGGTGAGCGCGACCAGCTTCCCGTTGATGCGCGCGCGGAACACGTCGCCCGCCTTGATGTGGAGGTCGGACGCGCCCCGCTCGACAGCCGCCTTGATGATCTTTTCCATGGGCACCCGGGGTAGGGTTGAGCGATGAGGGGTGAGTGGTGGAGTCACCCTGAGCGAAGCGAAGGGGCCATGCGTTGGGGCATGCCCCCCTCACTGCGTTCAGGGTGACTCCACCACTCACCGCTCACCGCGGGAGCAGTCCCATCCTCGCCCGCACCTCCCGCATCGTCTCGCCCGCGATCCGCCGTGCCGTCGCCGCGCCGTCGGCCAGGATCTGGTCCACCCGGGCGGGCTCCGCCTGCAGCGCGAGGGCGCGCTCGCGAATGGGCGCCAGCGTCGCGATCATGTTGTCGGCCAGCACCCGCTTGCAGTCCAGGCATCCCCACCGCGCGCCGCGGCAGTTCTGCGCCACCAGCTCCACCGTTTCGGGTGGAGAGAAGTACTGGTGCAGGTGGTACAGGTTGCAGATCTCGGGCGTGCCGGGATCTTTCTTCGTCACGCGCGCGGGGTCGGTCTTGGCCGGCCGGAGCTTCTGCCAGATCTCATCCGGCGTGTCCATCAGGCCGATGGTGTTCCCCAGGCTCTTGGACATCTTCGCCTGGCCGTCGAGGCCCATGATCCGCTTGGCCTCCGTGAGCAGGGCCTTGGGCTCGGGAAACCAGTCCTCCCCGCAGCCGAACTCGGCATTCCACTTCCGGGCGATCTCCCGCGTCAGCTCGAGGTGCTGGACCTGGTCCTCGCCCACCGGTACGAGGTCAGCCCGGTAGAGCAGGATGTCGGCCGCCATGAGGACCGGGTAATTGAGCAGGCCGGCCGGGACACTTTCGAAACGCTGCGCCTTATCTTTGAACTGCGTCATGCGCTCGAGCTCGCCGATCGGCGTGACCGTGTTGAGCAGCCACTGCAGCTCGGAGTGCTCCGCCACGTGTGACTGCACGAACAGGACCGCCCGGTCGGGATCGATCCCGGAGGCCAGCAGTCCGATGGCCATGTCCCGGGTTCGCTGACTCAGGGTGGCCTGATCGTACTTGCCGGTCAGGGCGTGCAGGTCCACGACGCAGTAGATACAGTCGTAGCTCTGCTGCAGGGTGACCCAGTTCTGGACCGCGCCCAGCCAGTTGCCGATGTGGAGCTCGCCGGACGGCTGAATTCCCGAGAAGATCCGTGACATGCGCCCAAGTTACCCGGTTGAGAATGGAGCCGCAAGATAGTGTCGGCGTTGGACTTACTACACCTCGCCAAGCTCGCCGCCGACCGTGCCGGGGCCTATCTCCGAGGGGTGGAGCGGCCGGTCGACCCGGCGGCATGGACCCTCAAGGGGGCCCGGGATTTCGTGACCGAAGTCGATCGCGCCACGGAGCGGCTCATCGCCGACGTTCTGCTCGCAGCCGAGCCTGGGAGCCGGATCGTGGGGGAGGAGCTGAGCCCGGAGCTGGTCAGGGACGGCCTGGTATGGATCGTCGACCCGCTCGACGGCACCACCAACTTTTTGCACGGTTTTCCGAGCTATGCGGTATCGATCGCCGCCGCCGTGGATGGCCAGCTCCAGGCCGCGGTGGTGCACCAGGTGCCCCGCCGGGAGACCTATGCCGCGGCGCAAGGCGCCGGCGCCTGGCAGGTCGACCGGCGAGTGTCGGTGTCGGCCATCAGGGAGCCGGCCTTTGCCTTGATCGGCACCGGCTTCCCGTTCAAGGATACCACCTCGCTCGACGAATACCTGTCCCAGTTCGCGCGGGTGGCGGCCCAAACCAGCGGCATTCGGCGGCCCGGCTCCGCGGCGCTGGACCTGGCCGACGTGGCCGCGGGCCGATTCGATGGCTTCTGGGAGCAGCACCTGTCCGCGTGGGACGTCGCCGCCGGCGTGCTGCTGGTGCGGGAAGCCGGCGGCGTGGTGACCGACTTTGCCGGCCGCGCGATCGGTGCCGAGCACGGCCCGGTCGTGGCCGGCAATCCCGCCATCCATGAATGGCTGCTTCGCCTCGTCAATACCTGAGTGCCTGCGCACGATTCCCCGAGAACAACCTCGATGCCCCTACCCGACCCCGAGACGTCACTCGAGCACTGGCTCGATGCCATCGCCGGCCCCACTGCCGCGCCGGGCGGCGGCGCCGCGGCCGCCATCGCCGGCGCGCTGGGAGCCGCGCTGGTCGAGATGGTCGCCGGTCTTACTGCGGACCGGGAGAAGTATGCCTCGGTGCGCGAGCTGATGACGCGCGCCACGCAGAAGGCGGAGCGATTGCGCGCCGGCATGATGGTGCTGGCGGCCCGCGATGCGCGTGCCTTCGAGGCCTTTACCCGCGCGCTCGCGCTGCCGGCCGCGACGTCCGAGGAGCGCGAGCGGAGGTCGCGGGCCAAGACCGACGCGCTGGGGGCCGGCGCGGCCGTGCAGCTCGAGCTGCTGGCCCACCTGGCGCAGATCGCGGAGCTCTCCCTCGAGATCGCCGAGAACGGGCTGTCGACCGCGGTGGGTGACGCGGCCACGGGGGCGTTTCTCGCCCTTGGCGCGGCGCGGAGCGCCTACTGGTCGGTGCGGAGCAACCTGGCGGAGGTGGGCGGCGGCATGGCCGACCGCGAACGGGTGGGCGCGGCCAAGACGCTGCTGGATCGGGTGGAGGATGCGGAACGGCGGGCGCGCCACCTGCTCGAGGCGCGTATTCCGTAGGCTCAGGCGGCGGTGAGGATCCGCGGTCCGTCCGCGGTGATCGCGACCGTGTGCTCGAAGTGCGCGGAGAGGCTCCCGTCGGCCGTCACGACCGTCCACTTGTCGCTCAGGGTTCGGGTGGCCGGATCGCCGATCGTGATCATCGGCTCGATGGCGAGGGTCATGCCCTCGAGCAGCCGCGGCCCGCGCTTGGGGCTACCGTAGTTGGGCACCTGGGGCTCCTCGTGGAACCGGGTGCCGATCCCGTGGCCCACCAGCTCGCGCACCACCCCGAACCCTGCCCCTTCCGCCACCTTCTGCACCGCGTGTCCGATGTCGCCCACGTGGTTCCCCACCCGTGCCTGCGCGATGCCCGCCGACAGGCACTCGCGGGTCACGGCCAGCAGGCGCTCCGCGGCCGGGCTGATCGTTCCGACCGCGAGGGTGGTGGCCGAATCGGCGTGCAGCCCTTCGAGCTGTACCCCGACGTCCACGCTCACGATGCTGCCTTCATTGAGGACGCGCTTGGTGGACGGAATGCCGTGCACGATCTCGGTGTCGATCGAGGTGCACAGCGTCTTGGGAAACCCGTACAGCCCCTTGAACGACGGGATGGCGCCGTCGTGGCTCCGGATGTACGACTCGGCCGCGGCGTCGAGGTCCTCGGTGGACATCCCGGGCCTGAGAATGTCCTTCATGAGCGCCAGCGTGCCGGCCACGATCCGCCCCGCCCGGGCCATCACCTCGATCTCCCGAGGGGACTTGAGCGTGATCATGCGACCTGGCCAAGGGCTCCGCGGACGCGGCCGGCGATCTCGTCGACCGTCCCGACGGCGGGAATGCGGCGCACCGGCTGGCGCGCGTCGTACCACGCGAGCAGGGGCGCGGTCTGCTCGCGATAGGCTCGGAGCCGCGTCGCCACGGCCGACGGGTCGTCGTCGGCGCGGTTCTCGAGGCCCCGGCGGCGGTCCAGCCGCGCCAGGATCTCCTCGTCGCTCACATCGAAGAACAGGACGGCGTCCAGCTTGCGCCCCTTCTCGGCGAGGATGCGCTCCATCCCTTCGGCCTGCGGGATGGTGCGGACCACGCCGTCGAAGATCACGCCGTTCCGCGCCTGCGGCTTGGCCAGCTCTTCGCGCACGACGCCCAGGATGATGTCGTCGCTCACCAGGTGGCCGGCCTCCATCACCGCCTTGGC
>DATEJD010000076.1:0-6256 GCA_035278325.1 Gemmatimonadales bacterium
GGCGGGGCGGCGTGGGGCGCTCGCGGCTCGCGACCAGGTCGCGCAGGTGGACGGTCGGGATCACCTGCTCGCGGACCACGAGCGCCTCGCGGGCCCGGAGCGCCGTCACCGCGCGGGGATCGAAGTCCACCGTCTCGGCCACGTAGGCCAGCGGGACGGCGTACCGCTCGCCGCCCGCGTCGGCCAGGAGCGCCCGCACGATCGCGAGCGTGAGCGGGACGCGGATCTGGAAGCTGGTGCCCTTCCCCGCTTCCGAGCGGACCTCCAGCGTCCCGCCGAGCTGCCGCACCCGCGTCATCGCGACATCGACCCCCACGCCCCGCCCCGACACGCCGCTCACGGCCTGCGCGGTGCTGAAGCCCGGCCGGGCGATCACCCGGAGCAGCGCGTCGTCAGTAAGCGCCTCGCCGTCGGCGCCGCCGACCGCGTCCTCGCGCCGCGCCTTGGCCAGGATGGCGGCGCGGTCCATGCCGCGGCCGTCGTCGCTCACGCGGAGCACCACGCTGTTCCGCTCCCGGGCCGCGGCCAGCAGGATGCGTCCTTCTTCCGGCTTGCCCGCCGCGGCGCGGACCTCGGGCGCTTCGATCCCGTGATCGGCCGCGTTCCGGATCAGGTGAAGCAGCGGGTCGCCGATCTCGTCCAGGATCGAGCGGTCGAGCTCGATCTCCTCGCCTTCCATGTCGAACCGGATCCGCTTGCCCAGATCGCGCGCCAGATCACGGACCAGGCGCGGAAACCGCTCGAACACCTCGCCCACCGGCGTCATGCGGGAGGCGATCACCTCGGCCTGCATCCCCGAGACCAGCCGCGAGATCCGGTCGGTCAGCTCGACCAGGGCGGGATCGTCCGAATGCGCCGCCATCACGCCCAGCCGGTTCTTGGCCACGACCAGCTCGCCCACCTGCTTCATCAACCGGTCCAGCCGGTTCAGGTCCACCCGGATCTGCCGCTGGCGGCCGAGGCCCGAGCCCTCGGCCGCGGGCTCCTCGAACCGCACCGCTTCGACCTCGCCGGCGGTCCGGATGACCGCGGCCAGCTCCTCATCGGTGGCCGCCGAGTCGACCCGGAAGGCCAGCCTCCCGTCGAATTCCTCGCGCTCGAGCTGCACCAGCGGAGGGCGCACGGCGGTGACCACCCCCAGCGCCTCCGCTCGCCGGACCGCGAGCACCGCCCGCGCGCCCCGCATCACCGCGTCGGGCCGGATCAGGACCTGCACCGAGCGGCCCCGCGCGTCAGTGGCCCGGCGGCGGTGCGGCCCGTCGAGCTCCGCGGCCAGAGGCCCGGCCGCGGCGGGAGCTTCGCGCCCCGGATTGGTGGCCCGGTCGAGCGCCGCGACGAGCGCCGGATCGGGAGCCGTCTCGCGTCCCTCCGCGGCGGATTCCACCGCCGAGCCGAGCGCGTCTACCGCGCGAAACAGCAGCTCGAAGGTGCCCGCGTCGGGGACCACGCGGCCGTGCCGCAGCGCATCGAGCAGGCTCTCCAGCCGGTGGGCCAGCTCCGCCACGCCGGTGAACCCCATGGTGGCGCCCATGCCCTTGATGGTGTGGATCGACCGGAACAGGCCGCCCACGGGCTCGGTCGCCGCCGGCTCACGCTCCCACTTGAGCAGCAGCTGATTGCAGCTGCTCAGGTGCTCCCGGCTCTCGGCCAGGAACAGCGCGGCGTATTTCGAGAGGTCCACCGGTCAGCCCAGGACGCGCTGCACCGCCTCGAGCACGCGCGAGGGCTGGAACGGCTTCACCACGAAGTCCTTGGCGCCCGCCTGAATCGCCTCGACCACCAGCGCCTGCTGTCCCATGGCGCTGCACATCAGGATCTTCGCCTCGGGATCCGTCTTGCAGATCTCGCGCACCGCCTCGATCCCGCCCATGTCGGGCATCACGATGTCCATCGTGACGAGGTCGGGTTTGAGCGAGCGGTACTTCTCGACGGCCTGCGCGCCCGATTCGGCCTCGCCGACCACTTCGAAGCCGGCCTGCGTCAGGATGTCGCTGATCATGGTCCGCATGAAGATGGCGTCATCGCAGACGAGCACAGTGTGGCTCACGGACGGCCTCCGGATCGGGTCGTAAGTCGCCATGCGTCGGTCGAGCAGGCGCGCGGCGCCGCGCCGTCACCCGCACGGCGCTTCGCCCGCTTGCCGCGACTGCCGTTCAGATGATCGGCGCGACCAGCGCGTCGATGTCGAGCACGATGAAATGCTGGCCGTCACGCACACCGACCGCCTTGACCAGACGGGGATCGATGCCGGGCAACTCGGCCCGTTCGGCGACCATGTGAGCGGGAAGCTCGAGGAAGTCGACCACCTGCCCCACCCCCAGCCCGTACCGGCGGCCGCCGACTTCGACGACCACGATGGCCCCTTCGTCTTCCTCGCGGCGTGGCTGCTGGAGGAGGATGTGGCCATCGAGCACGGTGAGCAGGGTGCCCCGCACGTTGACCAGCCCTTCGATTGCCTGGGGGACCCCGGGAATGCGGGTGGCCGTCAGGCGCGGCAGGATCTCACGCACGATCCCTGCCGGGGCCGCGCAAATAAGCGCACCGATGCGAAAAATGACGGCGTGGAGCGTCGGAGAGTTAGCCATCTCTATTGAAGAAAAGAAGATAGCCAAGGGCATCCGGACGAGCAACCAAGTCTTCGCCACCCACTGCAAGAAGTGCAGCGCGCAGGTCGGCCGGCCATTCGGACCGGAATTCAAGTGGTTCGCCCGACGCGGGATGGCGGAATGCCAGAGCGGCCGCGTGCAACGCCTGCCGCGGGGTGGCCCGCTCCACCGCCTCGGCGGCCTTTCGAGCCACACCGGAGATCCGCCGGCTGCCCCCACCGGCGTACACCGGATCGCCCACCAGCGGGTGGCCGATGTGCTCGAGATGAACCCGGATCTGGTGGGTTCGCCCGGTGTGGAGCTCCAGCCGAAGCAGATCGGCCACCTCGAAGCGGCCCACCACGAACGCGTCGGTCCGGGCCGGGCGGCCCGCCGGGGTGACGGTCATGCGCTTCCGATCCGCCGGATGCCGGGCGACCGGCGCCTCGATGACGGTTGGACTCTGATTCAGATGGCCCCAGGCCAGCGCCGCGTACGTTCGGCGTACGCGACGCGCCGCGATGGCGGCAGCGAGGCGCCGATGCGCCAGATTGGTCTTGGCGACGACCATGAGCCCGGACGTATCCCGATCGAGCCGATGCACGATGCCGGGCCGGCCCTCGGCGCCGCCCGAGAGCGTCGTGCCGCGCGCGACCAGCGCGTTGACCAGGGTGTCGTCCCAGTGTCCCGGTGCCGGGTGGACCACGAGTCCGGCGGGTTTATCGATGACGGCGAGATGCTCGTCCTCGAACAGGACGGTGAGTGGAATGGCGGCGGGTGTGAGGGTCCGCGGCGGCTCGTGCTCGGGAAACCGCACCGTGACCCGCTCGCCGCGGGCGAGCAGACGCGAGGCCCGCGCCGGCTGCCCTTCGACCTCCACGGCCTTGTCGGCGACCAGCCGCGCGGCCTGGGTGCGGGACAGGCCAAGCTGGTCGGCGAGGAATCGGTCGAGGCGCTCGGTGGCCTCGGCCCAGACCGTGAAGCTCAGCTCAGGCAGCCGAGGCGGACTCCGGTTCGGGGCGGCGGGCGTCTTCCCGCCAGAGGGAGATCGCGAGCGCGATGGCGCCGCAGCTCACGGCGATATCGGCGACGTTGAAGGTGGGCCAGCGGAGCGCGCCGATGCCGACGTCGAGGAAGTCGACCACGCCGCGACCGCTCCGGATCCGATCGATGAGGTTGCCCGCGGCACCCCCGGCCACCAGGCCGAGCGCGAGCTGGCGGAAGCGGTCGCCAGGGGGCGCGCTCCGGCTCATCCGGGCCAGGACGAACACGGCCACCAGCGCCACGGTGAAGAAGATCCAGCGGGAGTAGGGACCCACGTGGAGGCCGAACGCCGCGCCCTGGTTGTACACCAGGCGCAGCTGAAACCAGTCGCCGAGGACGGAGATCCCCGGCGTGCGCAGCAGGGTGGCCTCGGCCACGATCTTGGTGATCAGGTCGAGCGCCACGGTTGCCGCCGCCGCCGTCCAGAACACCCGGCGCTCGGCGCCGGGCGACTGAACGTCAGCGGCGCTTCCCATCTTCCTCTTTCTCCTTGCAGGTGATGCACAGCCGAGCGTGGGGCAGCGCATCCAGGCGTTCGAAGTTGATCTCCTGACCGCACTGATGGCAATGCCCGAACTTGTCGGGCGTGCCGTACAGCCGGCGCAGGGCTTCGTTCACGTGCCAGAGATAGCGGCCTTCCTGCGAGGCGAAGAGGAACTGCTTCTCACGCTCCATCGCGTCGGTTCCCTGGTCGGCCATGTGGAACGAGTAGGACGACAGGTCGCCGTCGGCCGACTGGAGCGTGGCGTTGAAGGACTCATCGTAGTAGCCCAACTCCTTCATGACGCGGGCCCGCTCCTCCAGGAGACGCTTCTCGAGATGTGTCAGCTGTTTCTTGTTCATGCCCTGTCCGTGGGTTGAGGGCCGCTGCCGGCCCGGCCGTCCCTGTCGCGTTGCACTCCCACTACGACTTCGTGCCCGTCGATGTCGACGTGCTGCTCGAGGTCGGGCGAGGGAGCCCGCCCGCCCAGCTCGAGCCGCCGAGCGAGCGTCTCGCCGCGGATGAACTCGGCGTGCACCCTGACTGCCTCGAGCACCGGCGCCCCGCCGTCCATCCAGACTCCGATGCGGTCGGTGTACACGTAGCCGGCCTCCTTGCGGAGGCGCTGGATCCGGTTGACCACCTCGCGCGCGGTGCCCTCCCGGCGGAGCTCGTCGGTCAGGTGCGGGTCCAGCGCCACCACGTAAGGTCCCTCGCTGGCGACGATCCAGTCACTCGCGACCTCCCGCTCGACCACCACGTCCTCCGGGAGGTAGGTCACCCGCTCGCCGTCCAGCTCCAGGGCCGCCTCGCGGCCTTCCTCCAGGTCGCGGAGCTGCTCCGCCGTGAGCCCCGCGGCGGCCGCCGCGACCTGTGGCGTGCGCTTGCCATAGCGCTTGCCCAGTGACCGGAAGTTGGGCCTGGCCCGAAGCCGCACCAGCTCGGCGTCGGAGCGCACTGTCTCGATCGCCTTGACGTTGACCTCGAGGCGCAGGAGCTCGAGCAACTCGTCGAAGGCCGCCCCGCGTACCGCGGCGGGCACCGCCACCTGCATGCGAGCCAGCGGCTGCCGCACCGGCAGCTTCCGCTCCTGCCGGGCGCCGTGGGCCAGCGAAGCCAGGCGGCGCACCGCGTCCATGGCCGCCTCGAGCGCTGGATCCCGATGACCCGCAGTCACCGGAAACCGCGCGAGGTGCACGGAGGTTCCCGCCAGCGCCCGGTGCAGCCAGTCGCTGCTGAACGGCGCCGCCGGAGCGAGGAGCCGGCTGACCGTGAGCAGGGCCTCGTAGAGTGTGGCCACGGCCGCGGGATCGGCGACGCTGTCCACCGCCCAGAACCGGGCCCGGTTGGCGCGAACGTACCACTGGCTCACGTCGTCCACCACGAACTCCATGAGCGCGCGGACGCCGGCGGTCGGGTCGTACTGCCCCCAGGCGGCGTGCACCGCCTCGACCGTCGCGTCCAGCCGGCTCAGCAGCCACCGATCCACCAGCGGACGATCCGCCGCCGCGGGCGCGTCGCCCGGCTTCCACTCCGTGGCGTAGCCGGCGAAGAAGACGTAGCTGTTCTTGAGCGCGTTGAAGAACTTGCCGGCCACATCCTTGATGGTGTTCCGATCGAACCGCTTTGGCAGCCACACCTGACTCGACGCCAGGAGGTAGAGCCGCACGGTGTCGGCGCCGAACTCCTCGATCATCTCCCACGGGTTCACCACGTTCCCGCGGCTCTTCGACATCTTCTGGCCCTCGGCATCGAGGACCAGTTCGTTCACGATGACGTTGCGATACGCCGTGCTGTCGAACGCCGTGGTCGCGATCGCGAGCAGCGAGTAAAACCAGCCCCGCGTCTGGTCCACGCCCTCGCAGATGAAATCAGCCGGGAAGTGGGCCTGGAACTCCCGCTCGTGCTCGAACGGATAGTGCCACTGCGCGTACGGCATCGAGCCCGAGTCGAACCAGGTGTCGATCACCTCGGGCGCGCGGTGCTTGAGTCCCCCGCACTCGCAGCGCCACACGTACGTGTCGATGTCCGGCTTGTGCGGGTCGAAGTCCTTGGGGAGCGGCTGGCCCCATCGCTCCGCGAGCTCGGCGTAGCTCCCCACCACGTCGATGTGGGACGGATCGCGATCGCAGACCCACACCGGCAG
>DATEJD010000077.1:0-3013 GCA_035278325.1 Gemmatimonadales bacterium
GGCCCGGTGAACCCGCACGACATCCTGCTCATCAAGGGGCCGCGGGCGGTACAGGAGTACCTGCTCAACGAGGTGCAGGAGGTCTACCGGCTGCAGGGCGTGCGCATCAGCGACAAGCACATCGGCGTGATCGTGCGCCAGATGCTGCAGAAGGTGCGCGTGACCGAGCCGGGCGACACCGACTTCCTCGAGGGCGAAACCGTGGACCGCCTGACCTTCCGCGACGAGAACGAGCGGGTGGTCAAGCGGAAGGGCGGGCCGGCGGAAGCCGAGCCGGTGCTGCTGGGCATCACCAAGGCGAGTCTCACGACGCAGTCGTTCATCTCGGCGGCGTCGTTCCAGGAGACCACGCGGGTGCTGACCGACGCGGCCATCCGCGGGGCCAAGGACGACCTCCTGGGCCTCAAGGAGAACATCATCATCGGGCACCTGATCCCGGCGGGCAGCGGCATCTACCGCTACGCCGAGATCGACATCCAGCCGCCGGCGGGCTTCGAGGCGCCGCCGCCGCGGGTGGAGGAGCCGGTGCCGCAGCCGGCCCTGACGGCGGCAGCGATGTTGGGGGACGACGAGCTGTAGGCCACGTCGTTTCTGAAAATACGAAGCGCCCGGGAGCCTGGCTCCCGGGCGCTTCGTGCTTTCCCACGTAGGAGCTCTTCGGCTGGCCTATCAGTTCGGTGCCGCCGCCACCGCGCGCGGCTCGCCGACCTGGAGTCGTCCCCCGCTCGCGGCGACGATCCGTTCGCCGCACGCCACCGACACGAGAATGCGCAGCGCGCGGTGTTTCGCGAGGGTGATTCGGATGACCGGGAGGCCCTTGAGAGGGAACCAGGGCCAGGCATCGCGGGCGACCGTGATGTCCGACCAGGGAACGCTGAATGGCGGATGCCCCGGCCGCAGCAGCGCGCCCGGGAAGAAGTGGAGGTGCGATTCATCCCCGGCCATGCGCACGCCGACCCGGTAGTTCGCCAGACCCATCAATACCTGTCCGCACCGGAACATGCGACCCAGCCCCACGTTCCTGTGGGGATAGAGACTCGCGAGCCGCCGCCAACCACTCCACCATCCGGTGAGGAAGAGCATCGGCAGCCACGCGAAGAACACCCAGGCGATGACCACCCAGGGGAGGACCTTGAAGAGGAGCTGGCGGCCTCTGCTCGGAGCGCTGGCTGGGTCCTGGCCGGTCATCGGGATCGGTGGCGAGGACGCGTGCCAGTGGCGGTAGCCGGGCGCGGCGAAGTATCCGCTGTCGCTGTTGTAAGCCAGGAACGACCAGTACATGCCGGTGTCGCCGACCGTCCGGCCGGGAGTGGAATCGGAGTAATGGATGGTGACCCGCACCTTACGGGGCTCCACGTCGCTCACCGGTCGGTCGGCCCAGGCGCAGGTACCCGGCTGCAGTCCCTGCCCCTCCATGCCGGCGGCCTTCGGGTTCGCGACGAAGGTCAGCGCGAGTCGCACGACGCTGCCGGTATCGGAGCGCGTGGCGATGGTATCGAACGCCAGTCGGCCCCCGCCGCGGCAGTTCAGCGGGTAGACCTGGCGGGCAGCTGATTGGGAGGCCTGGGCGTCCGCCGGTCGCGGCTGGCGCACCTGGCTCCCGATAAGGAGAATGCCGGTAGCGGCTACCAGCGCGTGGGTCCGCACGCCGACCCTGCTCCGAGTCTCATGTCAGTGGCCCACGCTCATTGTCGTACCAACTCGACGCGGCGGTTGCGTGCGCGGCCCTCGACGGTGTCGTTCCGGTCCCGTGGCCGCGACTCCCCGTAGCCGGCGGTCGTGAATCGGTCCGCCGCGATCCGGAAGGCGCTCGTGAGCGCCTCCTTCACCGCGGCCGCGCGCCGCCCGGACAGCTCCAGGTTGTAGCGATCGCTCGCGACCGCGTCGGTATGCCCCTCGATCGACAGCTTCCAGTCCGGGTTCCTCCGCATCACCTCGGCGATGACGCCCAGGGTGGAGTCGGACTCGGGTCGGAGGGCGGCGCTGTTGAAATCGAAGTAGAGGTCGTACACCACGGCCCTGCGCCGCTCCCGCAAGACTCGCTCGAGCAGGGTCACCCGATCCGTTCCGGCGCGCGCGGTGGGCGCGCGGCAGCCGTAGGCGATCTTCACGACCTGGAGATCGCGGCCCCCATCGGCGTCCTCTCCACCGGCCTCGAAGCGGTACCGGAGGGCGAGCGGGTTGTCCTCGTCGTCGAGGAAGAAGAACTCCGCCTTGTCGCCCATGTAGTCGCCGCGGGCTCGAATGGCGGGCAGCGAGACGACGGTGTCGTTCACGACGACGGGGACCGGCACCGGTCCGCTACCCACCCGGGCCAGGCGATACGCCTCCGTGTAGTCGTAGATATTGGGATGGGTGCTCGCGTCTCCCGGATAGGCGCTGCTGCCCGCCGGGACCAGGTCGAGCGTCGTGCTCCCCGTAGTCTTCAGGGCGCGCAGCACCGTCCGGGAGGTGCCGAGGGCCGTGCTGCCGGGAATGGAGACGGCGCCTTTGGAGTGGAAGTAGTGGACGTAGAGCGAGGCCGTGTCGAGGTCGGCGAGGCGGACGGTCCGCCGCATGCGGAAGTTCCGCATGACGCCCGGGCCCTTGGGGACCTGGGCCGAGTAGGTGATCCCGATCTCTGCCGGGCCCACGGAGGTGATAGTCTTGATCGACTCGTAATCGCCCTCGGGTCGCGCGATAGCAGTGACGATGGTGAGGCCGGGGCAGAGCGGCACCTTCACCTGCGACTGTTGCGCCATCGCAGGCCGGAACCCGCCGGCGAGCGGCAGGGCGATCAGCGCCCCGATCCGAATGAGGCACCGCCTCATGATCCGGACTACTCCGGCACCGTGAAGGTGAAGCGACTCGTCTCGAGCGGGGGATTGGGGTGCGGGTCGAACGTGACGATGCGACGGTCGATCGACCCGCGCGGCGAGTCCTTCGGCGTGTCCTCCAGGATCTTCCGGATCAGGTAGGTCTCGGCATCGATCCACAGCGTGATCGGCCGCACGCCGGTGATGCGGCCATTCGG
>DATEJD010000078.1:0-4808 GCA_035278325.1 Gemmatimonadales bacterium
CCGACGCTCTTCCAGCACGACGTCGCGCTCGGTGTAGAACTCGCGCAGCACGGGATTCCGCAGCCGGTCGCTCTCGAGCACAAACCAGAGCTGGGACCGATTGGCCGGGAGCGAGACGAAGTAGTTGGTGAAATCGCCGGCCGTCGAGGCGTTGAGATACTCGGCCCCGTTCTCGGTGAGGATTCGCCACAGCTCGTTGCCAACCGCGTACTGCCGGGCCGAGTCCTCGAGTTGCTTCAGCCGGCCGCGGAGGCGGGCGAGCGCCGCGCTGTCGGCCGACGCGCCTTGACGGAACTCGGCCGTGAACGAGTCGGCCACGGCGTCGATGCGGGGAAACAGCGCCGCCTCGGCGGCGTAGTCCCTCGTCCCGAGCGTACGGGTGCCTTTGAACAGCATATGCTCGAAGAGGTGAGCGGTGCCGGAGATCCCGGTCCACTCGTCCACCGCCCCGGCGCGGAAGTGGGTGACGAACGTGACCGTCGGCGCGCCGGCGTGGCGCAAGAGCAGGAACGTCATCCCGTTCGGGAGCACGTGCTTCACGACGGGCAGGCGCTCCCCTGGTGACGTGGAGTCGCCACCGGGCGCCGGCATGGGGGACCTGCCTTGGGCCGATACCGCCGGTGTCACAGCGATGAGTGCTGCAAGGATGGCCACGCCGGCCCGGCCTGGAGCCAAGCGTGAGCGCATGTGCGATGAACGCATGAGCAAAGCGCCTTTAAGTCAGGAGAACGAGATCAGAGAGCCTGGGTGGCGTGTCGGGCTGTCACCGGGTGATGCAGCCGGTGACGGCGGGGTTGTACGGCGCCTCCTGTGCCGCGGGAAAGGGGAGGCTGGTGGCCGACTCGTAGGTATCGCCCAGCCAATAGGCCCCCGTCGGGAAGACACTCTCGCTGGCTCGGCCATACTGGGCGATCAACCGTCGCAGATCGCCCAGCCGCTGCCCGGTGCCGAAGAGCCAGAACGCCCGCTCGCGGAACAGAAGGTCGATCCTCGCATCCGGCGTGCCCGGGTCGGCGAGCGGCGGGAGTCCGGCCACGCCGCCGGTTCCCGCCGGCGCCGGATCCGGGCATGTCGCCGCATCCGTGCAGCTCGTGCGCAGCGCGTTGAGGGGGGCGAGCCAGTCCCCGCCGAGTTGGAGCGCGGCCTCCGCCTCGATCAGCCGTGCCTCCACTCCGCTCGCCACCACGATGGGCGCGCCCTCACTCGAATACTTGGCCGCACGGTAGATGCCGGTGACCCCATCCTCGCCCACGCCGATTTGGGTAGCCCCGAGACGCGGATCATTCGCACCGATGAAATCGAGACCGGTACCGCCCTCCCGATCGGCGACCGTGCGGCTCATGGGCCCAGGAGAGATCACGTTGCCGACGAATCCGAACGCCAGGGGATTCGGCTGAGCGACGCCGCTGGCGACGCTGTACTCCGCCTGCCATGCGAACTCCGTGGGCACCGGCGCCGCGGCCGCCGCCGCCTCGGTGAAGAGCCCCCGGCCGAGGAGGGCGCGCGCGCGACCGACCTGCACGAGGCTGAGAATGCGAGCGCTGTCGGCCGCATAGGACAGCGCGGAATCGAAGTCGGCAACCGCGTGCTCGAATGCCTGGTCAGTCGTCAGCGGCCCTCCATAGACCAGCTTGGCGTCCGCCACGTCATGCAGAGGAAATCCGGCGCACACATTCTCGGCCAGGCTCAGGGTGGCGAACGCGCGCACGGCGAACACCTCGCCCAGATAGGCTGTCGGCACCGAGGCCGGGCTATACGCTCGCAGGCGGGGGAGGGCCACCGTCGCGGCCCGCCGGACCCCCTGCCACTGGCCGTAGCTTCCCCCACCGGACGCCGCCGTCTCCTGCTCGTAGCGGAGGCTCTGACGCCGGTCGAGCAATTCGTCGCGATTCATCAGGTTGAACTGGTGGTAGAACCCGGGAGTATTGGCCATGAACTCGTCGGCGAGGAGCCCGCTGGCCAGCGCCCCATCGGCTACGCTGATGTACCATTGCCGGATGGCATCGCGACGAAGCAGATCGGCACCGGTGGGGTTGGCCAGATCCTCGTCCTGGATCGCCGTGGGGTCGCTCACGTCGAGCGCGCCACAGCCGGCCAGGACGGCTGCCATGACACAGAGGAGCCCAACGAACGCGGTTGACGCCGCGCGGGACCATGCCGTTGTCCAGCTCATCGCACGTCTTCTCCGGGACCGAAGGGTGAGCAGTGCCGTTCCGGCAGCTGGATGCGAAGCCGCGGAGCCCGAGCCCGAGCGCATTAGAAGCCGAGGTCGAGGCGCAGGGCCCAGGATCGCCCTTGGGGAATCCCAAGCGCTTGGCCGCCGTTCACGCCATTCACGCTGGCGCTCTCGGGATCCGGGCCGCTGAACCCGCTCCAGAGCGCCAGGTTGCGCGCCGAGAGTGAGAGCGTGGCCGAGCTCACTCGAAGCGCACGCGCCACACCGACCGGCAGGTCCAGCGCGGCCGTCACTTCGCGCAGCCGCGTGAAGTCACCCGGCTCGAGCAGCGTGTACTGGGCACCCGGTTGCGCCGGCGAAGGCGCCGCGTTGAGGGCGGCCGCCTTGGCCTGGTCGGCGAGCGGGCTGGTCGGATCCACCACCGCCCGGCACGCGGTGTAGCACTGATTGACCCTCACGCCATTGAGCTGCACGAAGCCGGACCGCCGCTCCAGCAGCGCCGAGAGCCGGAGCCGCCGGCGAAAGAGCCCGACGACGCTGGTGAGCGTCTGCGATCGTGGTGGCGTGCTGGGACCGACATAGACCGCCGTGTCACCCAGCTGCACTTCGCCCGGCTCGATGATGCCATCGCCGTTTGCGTCCGTGTAGCCCAGGAGCGGGCGCATGAAGCGCGCGCCCAGCGGATATCCCTCGACCCACCCGCCCTCGTTGGAATACCGCGGCGCCAGGCCCCCCAGATCGACCAGCGTCGTCGTCTGCGAGCTGTGCTGCACCGCGACGTCCCAGCTCACGGCCTTCGCGTCGAGCACCCGAGCGGCGACCTGGGCCTCGAATCCGCGGCCCGCGGTGCGGCCAAGGTTGGTGTAGACGACGCCGAAGCCGGGCGGCAGGCTCAGACTCGCGATCTGATCCGTCGCGCGGCGGCGATACCAGGTGAGCTCCATACGCAGCCGTCCGCGGAGGGCGGAGGCATCCAGTCCCAGCTCGTGCTCCCGCACGCGCTCGGGCCGCAGATCCGCATTGCCGAGGCCGAGGAGGGTCACCGCGACCGTCGGGATGCCATCGATGATCGTCGGCCGAGCACTGTACCGCGGGAGCGTCATGCTGGGAATGGCCTGTTGGCCCGAGGTGCCGAAGGCGTACCGCAGTCGCAGCTCGTCCACGCCGGGCAGGTTCGGCATCCATGGCTCGGCGGAAAGGAGCCACGAGGCGCTCGCCTTGGGATAGACCGCGGCATCGTAGTCGCGACCAAAGGCACTCGCGCCATCCACTCGAACCGCGCCGGTCAGGAAGAGCCGCTCGTTCCAGCCGAGCATCTGCTCCAGGTAGCTGCCCAGGGTCGCTGTCTCGGCATAGAGCTGGTAGGACGAGGTGCTCGCGGCCTGGCCCAGCGACGCGCCGCCCGGCGGCAAGTCGGACCCGAAGCTTGCTACGCCATCGGTGACATTCCGCACGTACTGCGCGCCCACGGCCGTGCGGGCGCGTACGCGGCCGGTGCCGAACGTTGCGGCGAGGCCAAGGTCCGCCGTCGTGGCCATGCGCCGGGCGCGGTCGTCACCGACGGAGCCGGTAAAGGCGAAGGGGGATTCCCCGCGGCGGGCCAGCGTATAGCGCGCGCTGTTGGCGAGGTCGAGGCCGACGGTGGCGCGCGCCATCAGCCACCCGACTGGGCGCCACTGCCCGCTCGCGCTGGCGGTGAAGCGGTCTACCTTTTCGGTCGAAGGGTGCGCGAACTCACCCGCGGGCTCGAAGAAGCTGCCGTACGGGGCCCCCGGACCGCTCAGCCCTGCCACCGATCGATACGGATTGACAAATGACAGCGTGCGGGTGGACTTCCGGCTGTACCCCGCGGCGACCCGCAGTTCGGCCTCTTCGCCGAGCATCGCGGTGGCATTGGCTCGAAGGTTTGCCCGCGTGAGTGCGTTGGGCTCGAGCTGGTCGTCAGGGACCTCGCCCAGCCCGCGGGCCTTCGCCACCGAGTCGGCGATGGCCGGCGGGAGCTGCACCGGGCCCATCGCCCGCTCGAAATCTCCCGAGAAGTAGTAGCGCAGATCCTGCCGCCCGCCCGACACGTTGGCACCATACTCCCAGCTCGGTTTGCTGCTGAAGAGCGTCAACGCGGGATCGCGGAGCGGGTTGGGGAGCACGGTGATGCTGTCCTGGGTGCAGAAGCCTTGCGCCACCTGCGGCAGCGTGCAGCTGCTCAGGGTGAACGGGACGCCCCCGAACGACTGCCAACCCCAATAGTTGTCGTCGATCCGAGGCGTCGGCGTCGCGGTGGTGACGGCCCGCCCGTACGCGTTCCACCGTGCCGGCCCGGGCCGCCCTCGTTTCGTGGTGATGACCACGACGCCGTTCGAGGCATCGGTTCCGTACAGCGTGGCCGCCGAGGGGCCCTTGACCACCTCGATCGTCTCGATGTCGTTCGGATTGAGATCGTTGAGCCGGCTGGTGGGCTCGGTGGTGAACGGGCCGGCGGGCACGGCCGCCTGCCCTTCCCAGCTGGTGAACCGGATCCCGTCCACGATCACGATCGGCTCGGTGCTCAAGGCGAGCGAACTGGGCGCCCGCACCTGCAGATGCACCTCGCCGCCCACCGTGCCCGAGCTCTGATACACCTGCAGACCGGGCA
>DATEJD010000079.1:0-7752 GCA_035278325.1 Gemmatimonadales bacterium
ATCGCGAGGCGTGCGACGACTACCTCCGCCGGCTGGGCCGCTATCTCAAGGTGCGGGAGATCGAGGTACGCGAGGCCAGCCGGGCGCCCTCGGTTGCCGCTCAGCGCGCCGAAGAGGGCGAGCGGCTCCTGGCCCGCCGGCCGCCGGGCTCGCGCCTGGTCGCGCTGGCGCGGCAAGGCACCGGATGGAGCAGCGAGGAGCTGGCTCGCCAGGTGGAGCGATGGCAGCGCGAGGCGCGGCCGGTGGCGCTGGCGATCGGCGGATCGCACGGTCTCTCGCCCGAGCTGCTGGCGTCGGCCGAGCGATGGAGCCTGGGCCCGCTCACGCTGCCTCACGAGCTCGCCCGGGTGGTCGTCCTCGAGCAGCTGTATCGTGCGTCCACCATTCTCCGCGGGGAGCCCTACCACAAGGGCTCGGGTGACCGGGAATGACCGAATGGTTCGAGGAATGGTTCGGTGAGGAATACCTGCAGCTCTATCCGCATCGCGACGCCGCCGAGGCCGATCGGGCCGTGGCACTCATCGCGGAGCGTGTGGGCCTCGAGCCCGGCTGGCGGGTGCTCGACGTGGCCTGCGGGGCGGGGCGCCACGCGCGCGCCTTCGAGGAGGCGGGCGCCTGGTGCGTGGGCGTCGACTTGTCGGCCGCGCTGCTCCGCGTGGCCCGCGCCGTCACCGCGGCCCCGCTGGTCCGGGCCGACATGCGCGCACTCCCGATCCGGCCTCGCTCGATGGATCTCACCGTGAACCTGTTCACCAGCTTCGGCTACTTCGATCGCGACGCGGAGCACGCGGGCGCCCTGGGCGAGATGGTGTCCACCGTTCGGCCCGGCGGCTGGTTCGTGATCGACTTCCTCAACGCGCGCTCGGTGCGTGCCCGCCTGGTGCCCCGCGAGACGCAGCGGCTGGGCGGCGTCGAGGCCCAGGTGGAGCGGTCCGTCTCGCCCGACGGCCGTTACGTCTGCAAGCAGATCCGGACCGCCGCCGGCAGGCAGTTCACCGAGCGGGTCCGCCTGTTCGGGGCCACGGAGATCGAGGCCATGCTGGCCGCCGCCGGCGTGACCGTCCGCGAGCGCTACGGCGACTACGACGCCTCGCCGCTCCTCCCTCATTCGCCCCGCACCATCCTGCTCGGACAGGCCGGATGAGCCTGCGGTTCGCGGCGACGCCGCTCGAGCACCCGCTCGAGGCACCCGCGCCGCGCCCCGGCGCGATGGATCCCGCCCTGGCCGAGGCCTTCGTCGCGTCGCCCACACGCGAAGCCCAGCTCGAGCGCCTCCAGCGGCCCGGCGCCCTGGCCGTCACCACGGGGCAGCAGCCGGGCCTGTTCACCGGTCCGCTCTACACCATCCACAAGGCGCTGAGCGCCGCGGCACTGGCGCGGTGGCTCGAGGCCCGCTGGTCGCGCCCGGTGGTGCCCGTGTTCTGGCTGGCCGGGGACGACCACGACTTCGCCGAGGCGAGCACGGCCTCCTGGCTCGCGCCCGATGGCTCGCTGGCGACGGCCGCCCTGCCGCCCAGGCCAGCCGACGCGCCGCTCACGCCGATGTACCGGCTGCCCCTCGGCGAGGGCGTCCGGTCGGCCCTGGAGGCCCTTGAGAGCGGGCTTCCCACTTCGGAGTTTCGCGACGCGACCGTCGCCTGGCTCGCCCGCCATTACCGGCCCGACGCGACGGTGGCCGGGAGCTACGCCGGAGCGATGGCGGAGCTGCTCGGCCCGCTGGGCATCCTCTGCTTCGACAGCACCCATCCCGCGGCCAAGCGGGCCATCGCGCCGCATCTGCTGGATGCCCTGCGGCTGGCGCGCACGCTCGACGAGGACCTCGATCGCTGGGCCGAGGCGCAGGGCGTCACGGCCCGCACGTCCGGCATCACGGTGGGCGACGGCGCGGCCCTGGTGATGCTGGAGGCGTCACTCGGCCGCGATCGCCTGGTGCAGGATGGAGACGCGTTCGTGACCCGGCGGAGCCGGGAGCGCTTCGACCTGGCCGCGCTCGAGCGGATCGCGGCGGAAGAGCCCGGCCGGCTCTCGCCCAACGTCCTACTCAGGCCCGTGGTAGAGAGCGCGATCCTGCCCACGGTCTCTTACCTGGGCGGCCCCGGCGAGCTCCGCTATCTCGCGATGACCCCGCCCATCTATCAGCGTCTCGAGGTGGTGCGGCAGCGGCCACTCCCGCGGTGGTCGGGTGTGATCGTGGAGCCGCGGGTCGATCGGATCCTGGAAAAGTTCGGCCTCGAGCTGGCCGACCTGTTCGGCCCCCCGGGCGCGGCCGAGGCGCGCGTGGTCCGCTCGCAGCTCCCGGCCGAGGTGACGCAGGCGCTCGAGCGCCTGCGCGGGAGCATCGAGGAAGGGTACGGCGTCCTCGAGCGGTCCGCGGTGGACATCGATCCCACCCTGGTCCGGCCTACCCAGGCCGTCCGGCAGCAGGCGCTGTCGGGAACGCAGGACATCGAGAAGAAGCTGGTTCAGCATCTCAAGCGGCGGCAGGAGACCGAGCTCGGTCAGCTCGCGCGGGCCCGGACCGCCGTCCTGCCCGGGGGCAAACCGCAGGAGCGCGTCCTCACCGTGGCGCCGTTCCTCGCGCGATTCGGCCCCGGCCTCCTCGCCGAGCTGACCGACGCCTTCGAGCAGTGGTATCGCGGCGCCCTTGAAGGGGCGTCGGAACGGGCATAGACTCGACATATGTCGGTCATCGCGCTCTTCCTGCTCGTCGCGCTGCTCATACCAATCCTGGGAATCGTCGTGGACTCGCCGATCGGACGCGCGCTCGCGCGGCGGCTGGAGGGTCCCCAGGAGACGCCACCGGATGTGGCCGCGCTGGCCAAACGGGTCGAGCTGCTCGAGGCCGAGGTGGACGACCTGAGCCGTACCCTGCAGACCCTCCAGGACGAGAACGCGTTCCTGCAGCAGCTGCTGGCGGACCCGTCGCGCTCCACCCTCCCACCACCGCCCGCATCCTGAGCCCCCCGGCGCGCCGCACGTCCCGACCAGCGGTGATGGTGGCGGCGGGCATTCTCCTGAGCCGGCTGGTCGGCCTCATCCGCAATCGGGTGTTCGCTCACTATTTCGGGACCTCCGACGCGGCGGACGCGTTCAACGCGGCCTTCCGGATTCCCAATTTCCTCCAGAACCTGTTCGGCGAGGGCGTGCTGTCGGCGTCCTTCATCCCGGTCTACGCGGGGCTCCGTGCGCGCGGCGAGGACCACGAGGCCGAGCGGGTGGCCGGCGCGGTGGCGGCGCTGCTCGGCGTCGTGACGGCGCTGCTGGTGCTGCTGGGCATCCTGCTCACGCCCTGGCTCATCGCGATCATCGCGCCCGGCTTCGAGGGCGAAAAGCGCGAGGCCACCATCCGCCTGGTGCGCATCCTGTTTCCGGGCGCGGGCCTGCTGGTGCTGTCGGCCTGGTGCCTCGGCGTGCTCAACAGCCATCGCAAGTTCTTCCTGAGCTACGCCGCGCCGGTGCTGTGGAACGTGGCGATCATCGTGAGCCTGATCGCGTTCGGACGGAACAGGGCGGGGTACCCGCTGGCGGAGTTTGCCGCCTGGGGCTCGGTGGTGGGAAGCCTGTTCCAGCTCGGCGTCCAGCTGCCCACGGTGGCCCGGCTGCTCGAGGGTCTCCGGCCGCGGCTGGCCCGTGGCTCGGCGCAGGTGGCGCTGGTGCTCCGGAACTTCGGGCCGGTGTTCGTGGGGCGCGGAGTGGTCCAGATCAGCGCCTACGTCGACACGGTGCTCGCCAGCCTCCTGCCCACCGGGGCCGTAGCCGGGCTGTCCTACGCCCAGGTGATCTATACCCTGCCGGTGAGCCTGTTCGGCATGTCGGTGTCCGCCGCCGAGCTTCCCGCCATGGCCAGCGCCGTGGGCACCGAGGCCGAGCGAGCGGCCCAGCTTCGGGCCCGGCTGAGCGACGGGCTCCGCCAGATCGCCTTCCTCGTCGTCCCCTCCGCGGTGGCCTTCCTGGCACTGGGTGACGTCGTGGCCGGAGCGGTGTATCAGTCCGGGGCCTTTACCCGGGCGATGACGGTGTACGTGTGGGGCATCCTGGCGGGGTCCGCCATCGGACTGCTGGCCTCGACCATGGGACGATTGTACTCGTCCGCGTTCTACGCCATGCACGACACCCGGACCCCGCTGCGCTTCGCCGTGCTTCGCGTGGGGCTCACTATCGGCCTCGGCTACCTCTTCGCGCTGCCGCTTCCGCGCGCCCTTGGCGTGGACCCGCGGTGGGGCGCGGCAGGTCTCACGGCCTCCGCCGGCCTGGCTGGGTGGATCGAGTTTCTGCTCCTCCGCCGCGCGCTCAACCGGCGCATCGGAGTCACCGGGCTGGCCGCACGCCTGCTGGCCCGGCTCTGGGGAGCGGGCCTCGCGGCTGCCGCCATCGCGTGGGCCGTGCGGATGACGGTGCCGGCCGCCCATCCGATTCTCGCCGCGCTGGCTGTCCTGGGGATCTATGGGGCGGTGTATTTTCTGGTGACGGACCGGCTCGGGATTCCCGAGGCCCGGGCCGTCATGCGGCGCCTCCGCCCCTGGGAACTGCGGACCGGCGGCGCGGGTTAACCGGCGGCACGGCTCATGACTGCACCAGGCATTTCCGACGCGCTCCAGCGCAAGCTCGATACGCTCCCCGAAGGCCCCGGCGTGTACCTCTGGAAGGACGCCAACGGGGACGTGCTGTACGTCGGCAAGGCCAAGCGGCTCAAGCAGCGGGTCCGGAGCTACTTCGCGGCCGACTTCGACGGGAGCCCCAAGGACCTGCTGCTGCGGCGCCTGATCGCGGACATCGAGACCATCGTCGTCGCGTCCGAGGCGCAGTCGCTGATCCTCGAGAACAACCTGATCAAGGAGTACCGCCCGCGCTTCAACGTGCGGCTCAAGGACGACAAGAGCTATCCGTCCATCGCCGTCACGCTGGCCGAGCCGTTCCCCCGCGTCATCGTAACCCGCCGGCGCGACATCCCCGGCGCCCGCTACTACGGCCCGTACACCGACGTGGCCCAGCTCCGCCGCACCCTCGCCATCATCCGCCGCCTCTACACCGTCAGGAGCTGCGCCGACGATCTGCCCGCCGAGCGGCGCGAGCGGCCCTGCCTGGATTACCACATCGGTCGCTGTCAGGCTCCCTGCGTGGGCTGGCAGACCGAGGAAGACTACCGGCGCATGGTGAGCGACGTGGTCGACTTCCTCGAGGGTCGGACGGTCGACGTCCGGCAGAAAGTCCGCGAGGCCATGCTGGCCGCCAGTCAGCGGGAGGACTTCGAGCGGGCCAAGGACATGCGCGACGCGCTCCGCTGGCTCGACCGGCTGGAGGAGCCGGTCAGCGTCGAGGTGATGGGCACGGGAGACGCGGACATCGTAGGCTATGCGCGCGACGGCGACGACGCGGTGGGCGTGCTCATGCGGGTCCGCGACGGGCGGGTGGTCGGCCGCGAGCACCGCTTCCTCGAGGGCCTCGAGGAGGAGCAGGATGGGGCCGTGCTGAGCGCGTTCCTGGCCCGCTACTACGTGCCGGCCGAGGGCCGAGCCCGGCGCGTCGTCATTCCGTTCCCTCCGGACGACTGGGACGCGCTCCGCGAGCTGCTTCCCGATGCCGATTGGACCATCCCGCAGCGCGGCACGGCGTACCGCTGGCTCGACCTGGCCGACACCAACGCCCGCCACCTGCTCGAGAGCCTTCGGATCGAGTCGTTCGAGACCGAGGAGCGCGCGGAGGATCCCGTCTACGCCCTCGGCCGCGACCTCGGACTCAGCTCGGTGCCGCGGAGCCTGGTGTGCGTGGACATCTCGCACAATCAGGGGCGCGACACGGTGGGATCGCTGGTGTGGTTCGAGGCGGGGCGGCCGCGGAAGAGCGAATATCGCAAGTTCAAGATCCAGGGGCTGGGCCAGCAGGACGACTTCGCCGCGATCCACGAGGTCATCACCCGCTATCTCACCCGACGCCGCGACGAGGCGCTGCCGCTCCCCGATCTCATCGTGATCGATGGCGGAAAGGGCCAGCTCAACGCAGCACTCGACGCGATGGACAAGGTCGGCGTGGGGCCGATCCCGATGGTGAGCCTGGCCAAGCGCGAGGAAGAGGTCTTCGTTCCCGGGCGGGCCGAGAGCCTCCGCCTGCCGCGGCGCAGTCCGTCGCTCCGGCTGCTGCAGCGGGCCCGCGACGAGGCCCATCGCTTCGGGCTGGCCTACAACCGCCAGCGCCGGACCACGCGCACCATCACGTCGGAGCTGCTCAACATCCCCGGCGTGGGGCCCAATCGCCGGCGACGGCTGCTCGAGCGGTTCGGCAGCCTGGCCGGGGTGCGGTCGGCGTCGGTGGCGGAGCTCGCCACGGTACCCGGGTTCTCCACCCGCCTCGCCGAGCGGATCCTCTCCCATCTCAACACCACCAGATGACCGCTGCTGCCGTTCTCCAAGGCGCCGACTGGACGCTCGAGTGCTCGAGCTGCGCCGCCACCCGCGGGCCCGAGGGAATGCCGACGGTATGCGATCGCTGCGGCATGCCGTGGCTGGTCCGCTACCCGGCCCGGACGCCGACGCTGATCGACCGCGCGGAGCTGCGCCGGCGGCACGGGATGTGGCGCTACCGTCCGTTCCTGCCCCTGCTGCCCGGCGAGGAGCCCATCACCCTCGGCGAAGGCGACACGCCGCTGCTCCCGATCCCGCGCACCGGCCGGCGCCTCGGCGCCGTCGACCTGTGGGTCAAGGACGAGGGCGCCAATCCCACCGGCTCGTTCAAAGCACGGGGGCTGAGCGCCGCGATCACCCGCGCCGTGGCGGCCGGCGCCGAGCGGTTCGTCCTGCCGACGGCGGGCAACGCCGGGATCGCGGCCGCCGCCTATGGGGCCCGCGCCGGACGTCCGGTCCGCGTGTACGCGCCGCGCACCACGCCGCCCACCATCCTGTCCCAGATCCGAGCCTTCGGCGGCGACCTGGTGCTCCTGGAGGGGCACATCGGCGACTGCGGCCGCGCCTCGCGCGCCTACGCGGCCGAGACCGGCGCGCTCGATCTCTCCACCTTGCGGGAGCCCTATCGGATCGAAGGAAAGAAGACCCTGGGCCTCGAGCTCGCGATGCAGCTGGGCTGGACCTTGCCCCACGCCATCATCTATCCCACCGGCGGCGGCACCGGGCTGATCGGCATGTGGAAGGCGTTCCAGGAGCTGCTGGCCGCGGGCTGGGTGCGGGGCCCGCTCCCGAGGATGTACTCGGTTCAGAGCTCTGGATGCGCCCCGGTGGTGCGGGCGTTCACGCACGGGGCGGAGGCCTGCGAGGCGTGGGAGGAGCCCTGGACGGTCGCCAGCGGGCTCCGGGTGCCCTCGCCGCTCGGGGGCCGGGTCATGCTCCAGGTGCTGCGTGAGAGCGGGGGCGGGGCGCTCGCGGTGGCCGACGAGGCCCTCGAGCGCGAGGCAGCTTTGGCCACCCGAGAGACCGGCATCGATTTCAGTCCCGAGGGTGGGGCGGCCCTGGCGGCCGCAGCCTCCCTGCTCGCCTCGGGCGAGCTTCGGCCGCCCGACAGAATCCTGGCCTTCAACACCGGGGCAGGATGGCTCTACCGCGAGCCGGGGGATTTGCCTCCGGTCTGAGCCTCGGCCATATTTATAAGTCTATGGCTGATGGACGTTTTGCCATTCTCGACCCGGCCGCCGGCATCAGCGGCGACATGCTGCTCGGCGCGCTCGTCGCCGCCGGTGCGCCGGTGTCGTGGGTGGAAGGCCTGCCCGCGAGGCTGGGAGTGGCCGGTGTCTCGGTGCGGGTCGAA
>DATEJD010000080.1:0-7844 GCA_035278325.1 Gemmatimonadales bacterium
GTCCGAGACGACCACCTTGACTCCGTGGCCGGCGAGCCGCTCGGCGATCGCCGCGCCGAGGCCGGAGCCACCACCCGTGACGATCGCGACCTTCCCCTTCAAGCCCGTCATGATGAGCGTCGGCGCGCGCAGCCGGTGGTCAGCGATCTTGAGTGGCGCCTGGATGCTCGGGTTCCTGTTGCTGGTGCCCGGGCTGGTGGACCTGGTTCCCATGACGGTGCTCGCCGCGCTCATGATCCTGGCAGGGCTTAGCGCCATCGACATGCGGGAGGCATGGTCCATCTGGCAGACCGGCGGAACAGCGCGGTGGACCATCCTCGCGACCTTTACCGCCACTCTGCTGCTTTCGGTCCCGGCGGCGGTGGGCATCGGCGTCGGACTCAGCATCGTGCTGTACGTGGCGTCCTCGGCCAGCGACGTCTCGGTCCGGGCGGTGGTGCGGCGGGAGGACGGGAGTCTGGCCGAGACGGCGCCGCCCGCGCGTCTTCCGGACGACACGGTGACCGTGCTCAACGTGTACGGTAGCCTCTTCTTCGCCGGTGCCCGGACGCTGCGCGAGTCCCTACCGGAGCCGGCGGGTGCCTCGCGCCCGGTGGTGGTGCTGCGCCTTCGAGGGCGCACGCGGGTAGGCTCCACGCTGATCGAGGTGCTCGATGAGTATGCCGAAGACCTGCTCGACGCGGGCGGGCGCCTCTATCTCAGCGGCGTGCACCCGGACGTCGCGCGGCAGCTCCGGCGCACCGGCAAGCTCGAGGCCGACCGCGACGTCTGGATCGTCCCGGCCGGCGAGGGCCTCGGCGCCTCCACCGAGGAGGCGGTGGCGCAGGGGAGCGCCTGGCTTGGCCGGGGGCGTTGAGCCGCGCTACCGATGCCAAGTGAGGGCGGTGGGACTCGAACCCACGACCTAGGGATTAAAAGTCCCTTGCTCTACCAGCTGAGCTACGCCCCCTTGATGAAGGAAACATCTTCGGAGGGAATCGCTTACACAAGTCGGTTCGGATGTGACAGTCGCAGTGTCCCGCCTGGTTCAATTGCGCATTCCTTCTGGGGACAGGTGAGCCAGCTAGGGCGTGTAGAGCTGGCTCGGCTGGCCTGGCAGGAACAGGTACGGGCTGCCATTGATGAAGACTCGAGTGAGGTCCTCCCCCGTGGGAGGAGGCACCGCCTTGGCGGTCCACTTGTTAGTCGCGGGATTATAAGCGTAGGCGCCTCCCGACACGACGACGAACAACAGGCCCTGGATCACCGCGCCACGCGCACCGCCTCCGCCGCCCGGGATGGACGCGAGGGTCTTCCACGTGTTCGTCGCCGGATCGTATACGTCGAGGGCGGCCACCGGATCGAAATCATTGAAGCCGGCAGCGACGTAAAACTTGTTGTTGATGACCCCGGCGGCTCCGTGCTTGTGGAAGTGTGGAGCTGATGCCTTCGTGGCCCAGGTGTTCGTGCTCGGGTCGTAGCGATACAGTTTGCGAATGGCTTCCGCGGCGCAGAAGCCCGGGCTGGGGTAGCTGTCGCCGGAGCAGGTGCCGGGGAGCACATAGAGCTTCCCGCCGATGACTCCGGTGACCCCGTTCCCGCTATACACCGGCAGATGGGCCTTCCCGACCAGCCGATCGTTGGTGTAGTCGTAGGCCCAGAGCGTGTTACGGTACGCCAGCGATCCGGACCCGTAATCGGCCCCTCCAGAGAAATAGAGGCGGCTCCCGATCTTCCCGACCCCATTCAGGCCGAAGGCGTCGGCGCTCGAAGACTTGTTAGTCCAGCTATTGGTGACCGTGTTGTAGGCCTCGATCCGGTAGCCGGTGGAACCGTTGTCCGAAGAGCTCCCACCGATCACATAGACGATCGATTCGCCCTTGGCATTGGGAGCCATGCCGACCGAGTACCCACCGAAGTACTGATCCGCCAGCAGGGACGCCTTCTGGGTCCACGTGTTCGAGGCGGCTGCCAGCGACGGCCCAGTGATCGGCGGATCGGACAGGCTGGTCGGCTGGGTGGGCGTATCATCGCCACACGAAATCAGGGCCAGCGTGCTGACGACGAAGACAACCCGGAGCGCCAGATTGGGCGGCGAGAGACGGCGCATGGGACCTCCGAGTGAGCAGGATGCGCGGACGTCGGATTCGCCGGAGAGTCTAGGGCCAAATTGTCAAGTGGATATCAAGAACTCCGCCATCGGCTCAGCCGCCGGCAGGACACAACTTCCGCCACTCCGCTTCGTAGCTCGACCCGGGGGGTATCTCGGTCCATTCGCGGTCCTCGTCGGACGCCGGAACCGGCGCGAAGCCGGCGAGGGTGACCGTCACCGTACGAGTGAGCCGCAGGCGACAGTCGAAGTCGGCCCGGGCGAGCACACGAGGGACATTCGAGCCTAGCGAGACCGAGCGTTCCCAGACTCGATACACGCTGTCGCCCAACGGTATCACCGAGGCAGTATCGATCGAGATCACCTCGGTGCTGTCGGCCGCCACCACCACCCATCGAGCGTCGGCCTGGGCGGCAACTCGGGAGGCGAAGAGCGCTAGAACTGCCGATAAAAAGACTGCGGACCTCATCTCCTCCTCAGCGGCTCATCCGCCCGGCCCGGTAGGGAACCAGCCGCGTCGACGTGGTGCCGTCCGGCCACCCCACAGTCATCCCGGCGAACGCGGTACCCGGCGGCGGCTCGAAGAGGGCCGTGAACGGTGGGGCCCGAAGCGTCTGGGCCCTCAGCACCGCCTGCGCGCTGTCGGCCAGGAAGAAGGCGACCTGTTCGGCTTGCAGTCCCGCGCTCCGCCAGGTGAGACGCACCGCCCTCGTGGGAACCACGTCCATCACGGAGACGCGCTCCACGACGAGGCTGTCGCCAGCGGGACTCCCCGTGCCGGGTACCGCGATGTGACGGCCGAGGCTGGGCCCCTCATCCAGGCCCCGTTGCACGTCACGCGCGGCCACCGTGTCGGCCTGCTGAGGCCCACTGGCGACCGGCACCATGTCCCCACTCGAGCCGCCGAAGGCTAGGGCGGGATCGAAGGGGACTCCGGCCGGAAAGCCCTGGGGTCCGAACAGACCGGGGCCGCCGAACGGGAAGCCCGGGAATCCGAGTCGGGGGATGGCAGGCCCGAAGAAGAAGTTGAAGCGCGGACCGCGGAACCCGAAGAACGGGAAGCCGTCGAAGAACGGGAAACCATTAAACAACGGGAAGCTGCTGACGACCGGGAACCCGGCGAAGAACTCGAAGCCGTTGAAGAACCCGAAGCCGTTGAAGAAAAATGGGGACGTGGGGAACCCGAAGAAGCCGAACGGTGACGCCGGGAATCCGAACACACCGAGCGGCGACACTGGGAACCCGAACCCGAACGGGGACGCCGGGAACCCGAACGGTCGCGCTGGGAACCCGAACCCGAATGGCGACCCGGGGAACCCGAAGAAGCCGAATCCGCCTCGTGGGAACCGGCCGAACCGACCACCCGGAACGCCGAACCCGAGCTGTCCAAGCCGAGGCCGAATGAGCGTTACACCAATCCTGCCCCGAAATCCGCCATTGAGCCCCGGACGGGCGAAGCCGCGGAACCCAAACGCGGTGCCGCGCCAGCCGACCGGTCCGCCGACAGAGCCGCCCAGCCGTCCGACGGGGACGCGCTGGGCCATCGCGGCATCAGGTAGGGTGAGTAGGACCGCTAACGAGAAGAGAACTGCCGCTGCAGCAATACGTGCGCACCGCATGGGATCCACCACCTCCTCCCGGCTCCGGTCGGTGCGAGGCGACGCGGAGCACCCTTTGGATCATGCGGGAGGGCACCGAGCGCCATGCTTGCGACGGGGCCCCAATGGAGGTTACGCAACGGTATACCTGGCCACAAGCCCGTGGGCGCGCCCATCCATGAGGTGTCGAGCAGCGACATCCGGAGCCCCTCGCCCGAAACCCCACACCGAGGTTCCCGTCGTGTTCGAGCAGGGTGGCGGAGGCCACTCTGTCAGGTCGCGACCAGGGTGGCCTCTTCCTTTCTGGTCACGGGCACCACGCGCGTGGCATCGTCCACGATGATCCGCAGGTCCCCGTTGGCCCGGACCAGGACATTGAGGAGGTCATAGGTCCCCGCGCCGGTAACCTGGAGACCATCGATGATCACGTCGCGCGGCAGCGGGCGTCCATCACCTGAGATCGCTACCTTCCGCACGCGGATTCGCCCCATAGTACAGAACAGAACTTCGCCTGCACCATTGCGACGCTCGGCGAACCAGTCCCGAGCGATGCCGATGCCAGTCAGGTCCGCCCTGATCTCCTGGCCATGCTCCATCTCCGCCTGCTCCATCCGCTCCCTGAGCCGATAGGCTTGGGAGTGGACAGTGACACGTGCTTCCATACCCACCTCACCCCGGATAGTGTGAGCCCGTCGAGCCCATCGCCGAGCTGGCCCACAGCAGCTCGGCGAGCTTGGTAATCATTCGTGACGTCCAGCCGTGTGACCCTAGAGCAGGCCCGCATGGGTCATGGCCTCCGTCAGCTGCCGAAGAGGCCATCCGTCACCTGGCACGGCGCTCATGCCCGCTCGTGCTCCACCGCCAACGGGAGATTGCCCGGCCTGAACGCCACTCGCACGCTGCCATGCTTGAAAGGCGGCGCGCCTCCCCTTGCTGGGGAGTAGTCCGGCCTGCTGCATCGCCCCCCGCAGCTGCTTGAGGGCCAGCTGCGGGTCCGGAGCGGGTGGCGGGACCCCGGCAGTCGGAACTACGCCCGACCGCTGAAGCGCGAGCACGATTTGCTGCACCATCCCGGCTCGGTCCAGTCGCCCGACCTGGCCTCCTTCCAGTGCTCCCAAAAGACTCTGGAGCAGTTCCTCCGAGCGGCCCTGGGCCTCGGCTTGGGGGAGCAGTAGCGCATTGATGGCATCGGGCATCCCGGCCCCGGTGCGATTGGGATCGCCCAGATTGAGCGGCCGGGCCGACTGCCGGAGGATCTGGAAGAGGCGGTCCACCCGCGCGCCATCCCGGGCCTTGAAGGGGCCCTGGAAGTCGGGATGATGCGCCAGCACGAGGGCGGCCAGCCCGGTCACGTGCGGGGCCGCCGTCGACGTGCCGTCTCGCACAGCGTAGTTGTTCGGCGGGACACAGGAGAGGATGGCGACACCAGGCGCGCACACGTCGATCTCCGGCCCCGCACAAGAGAACCGGGCCGCAAAGTACTCCTCGCCACCGTCGGACGAGCCCTCCCAGACTTGGGTGACGTGGTAGCTGTCGGCCGGAAATTCCCCCTGCTTGCCGACCGCCGCGACCGCCAGGACGTGGGGCGACGAGGCCGGGTACTGTACCGGCCCACCCGAACTGCCGGCGGCGATGATGCAGGCGATCCCCAGCTCCTTCATCTCACGGATCCGATCTTCCACCAGCTCGGAGTACTGGTCGCCGCCGAGGCTGAGGTTGACCAGGTCGACCTGGAGCTCGACGCACCGGTTCAGGGCATCGATGAGGTTGCTGAACCGGCCACCGGGAACGACCTTCATCGCAAAGATCTCGGCGTCCGGAGCGATGCCCCGGATCCCCTTCCCGTCGTCCAGCGCGGCGATGATCCCGGCGCAATGCGATCCGTGGCCCAACTCGTCGCGGTCCCATGCCTCGGTCTCCTGGCCGATCGTTCCGTAACCACCCTTGACCACCGCCTGGAGATCCCGATGGGTCCGGGCAACTCCGGAGTCCACCACGGCTACCCGTACGCCGTGACCCCGGTAGGTCGCGGGCAGCTGATCCACCCGCATCGCCTTGAGTCCCCACCCGACCACTTCCTGATCGGGGAAGTTCGGGAACGTCTCATCCAGCGGCGTGAGCGACACCGGGTTCGGCCGATTGGGGTCGAGAACGGGGTCGGAGATCCAGAGACTCCAGTAGTCCGCGTTCGGCTTCACATAGATGCCCCGCACCGTTTCTGCTTCGCCGAACAAGGTGATCCGTGCCTGACCATCGACATCGGTCACCGCGTGGGACGGCCAGAGATCGCTGAACAGGAAGACGATCGCCCCCTCGACCGGGGCCTGCTCTTTGCCGGTGACGGTGATCGTCACGGTCGGACCCGCACGCTGCGGCACGACCACGGCAGGGTCGCACATGAGCGGCGCCGCAGCGTCGGCGAGCACGAGCGGGTGATCCGGCTCGACGAGAAGCTGGGGCAGCCTGCTCATCTGCTCGGCCCGCTCTCTTGGCATCACTGCTACGATCACGGCCTGCGGCCCCTGAAGCCCCGGACCGAGCGGCCCGAGTCCGGGCGGCGTCAACGCCCTCTGGATACTGATCTCGGGGTCTTTCTCCAAGGCCGCCCTGACAGCCTCCAAGTCGAGCGGCTCTGCGCCGGCCGGGAGCGGCCCGGATCTCCTGGCGATAAGAAACTGCTCGCGTCGGGAAATCACGGTCTGTTGCGATGACGCGGTGGCTCCCCGGGCACCAGGCTCGCCTTCCCCGGATTCCATCTCTCGTCTGCCCTTTTTTGCTGGCATGGCTCTGGTCCCCCTCTCGAGAGGCGGCAAGCGGAGTCCCTCCGCTGGCGGGCCGGTCTGGTGTAACGCTGGAACGAGCGACGGTGCCGGCCGCTCGCCTCGGCCAGCCCGTTATAGACTTGGCAGCTCAGGGATACCGGCGCGCAGGATCGTGATTCCCCGGTAGGCCTGATATGCCTGAGAGAACGCCGCGGTGTAGTCACCCGCGCCGTACAACTCTGCTGAACGGCGGACCATCGGGATGCACTCCACCAGTTGCCGAAAGCGCTGGCTATGGGCCTCCAAGTAGTGGTACAGCTTCCGAATCAGATCCGCGCTGGCGACCTGCATGAACTCGGCCGCTGCCCGGGCCTCGACCTCTGGCGTCTGTTGGTACGGAGCGAGCACGGGCTGCGGCACCGTGGCCGCTGGGTCCTCGACTGCCGGCCCGGCTCCGTACGCGGTAGAGTATCTGCCCGCGGAGCCGCCCACCGCCGAGCCGACTCCGCCGTACGTCGGGCGGGGCCAGCCGGTCGGCTGCCCCAGTGGACCCCCGGCGTACCCTGGACTGCCCTCGAATGCCACGGTTCCTCCTCTTCCGATCGGAATCGGCCTACGATCCGTTCCGCTCGGTGGCTAGTGAATGGGCGAAGGCGTGAGCGGCTGACCCGGGAACGGGGCTCCGCCCATCGGCATGAACCCTTGCGGGATCTGCTGGAGCTGCTGAAGCGGCAAATAGCCACCAGCGAGCCCACCGGGAATGCCTCCCGCCTGCATCGACGGGGTCATCATCGGCTGACCCAACTGTGGCCCACCGTAGCCATAGGCCTGGCCCGTACCCATCCAGGGTAGCTGGGAACCCCCACCAAGGCCGGCCCCGAACTGTTGACCGCTGACCGCCTGGCCCATGCCGCCGGGTAGCTGCCCGCCGGGTGGCTGCCCGCCGGCCACGACGAGCTGCCATATCCACCCCTGTGGTGTCGGTACCGGCACGACGTAGATCTGCGGCTGCACCTGTCCGAACTGCGAGCTACCGAGCTGTCCGCCGCCCAGCTGACTCGGATGCCCGATAAATGGGGCGGTGCCCGCTCCGAAGGTGAGTGGAAGAACATTCTGTTGAGCTCCGGAGCCGAACCCGGGCTGTTGAGCTCCATAGCCGATGCCTGGCTGTTGAGCTCCGTAGCCAAAGCCGGGCTGTTGACCTCCATAACCGAAGCCGGGCTGTTGAGCTCCGTAGCCGAAGCCGGGTTGTTGAGCTCCATAGCCGAAGCCTGGCTGTTGAGTTCCGTAGCCGAAGCCGGGCACTCCGGTCGGTCCGGCGAGTTGCGACTGTCCACCGGCTTGCGGCTGACCGAAGGGCATGCCGATCGAAGGTCCGGTCGTCGAGCCAGGTTG